>CAMOHF010000045.1 GCA_946614685.1 uncultured Clostridia bacterium
AGGCTTTTGTTCTTCCGTGAGGGAGAGGAGACGGAACTGGCCATTCTGTGGAAGATCCGACTTCCCCGCGTGCTGCTTGCCATGATCCTGGGCGGTGCTTTGGCGCTTTCAGGCTACCTGCTGCAGACGTTTTTCGAGAATCCCATTGTGGGCCCCTTCGTCTTAGGCATCTCCTCGGGTGCGAAGCTTTCCGTGGCCGCGGTGATGATTCTCTTCCTCGACAAGATTGGAAGAATGTCCTCTTTTGCCATGGTAATCTCAGCCTTTGTCGGCGCATTTGCGGTGACCGGTTTTATCCTGCTGGCTGCAAGAAAACTCACGAGTCCTTCCTCCCTGCTTGTGGCGGGAATCATGATCGGCTATATCTGTTCGGCTGTGACGGAGCTATTGATCAGCTCCGCTGAGGATGCTCATATTGTGGGTCTCCACGGCTGGTCTCAGGGCAGCTTCTCCGGAGCGGGCTGGGATTATGTGAAAGTTTCGGCGATTGTTGTCGGGATCAGTTTTCTGCTTGTGTTTTTCCTGTCAAAACCCATCGGGGCTTATCTGATGGGAGAGGCGTATGCGGCAAGTGTGGGCGTTTCCGTAAGGGCGTTCCGTGTGATGCTCATTTTGCTGTCCTCCTTGCTCGCAGCCTGTGTGACTGCGTTTGCAGGGCCGATTTCCTTTATCGGTATTGCGGTTCCTTTTCTTGTGAAGCGTGCGCTTTCGACAGCAAGACCCATTGTGGTCATCCCGGCCTGCTTCCTGATGGGAGCGCTGATGGTGTCTCTGTGCGACTTTTGCGCAAGGCAGCTTCTGGCGCCGACGGAACTTAAGATCGGCGTGGTGACATCGTTTGTGGGCGCACCCATCGTAATCTACATGCTGCTTAAGAAGACGAAAGAGAGGGGAATATCGTGATAAGACTTTCGGATCTTTCGGTGGGATATCATAAAGAAACTGTGGTGAAAGACCTGTCTCTTACGGTGAAGCCGGGGGAGATCGTGACACTGATCGGACCGAACGGCGCCGGTAAGTCCACAATTTTAAAGACTGTCTGCGGTGCGCTTGCACCGGTTGCGGGCGGGATCTACATCGGAGACCGACGGATGACGGATCTTTCGGACGCAGAGCGGGCAAGACAGATTGCGGTTGTCCTTACGGAAAAGAAACGGACGGAGCTTCTTACATGCTATGATGTGGTGGCGCTCGGAAGATACCCTTATACGGGAAGACTCGGCGTGCTCTCCGATGAGGACAGGACACGGATTGAAGAAGCGATGGAGTTGACCGGAGTGTCGGAATTTGCGGATCGGGATATCACCACATTGAGCGACGGACAGAGACAGCGCGTGTATCTTGCGGGCGCCATATGTCAGGATACCAAAGTAATCGTTCTGGATGAACCAACTTCCTATCTGGATATCCATCATAAGCTGACGCTCCTTCTTCTGCTTCGAAAACTTGCGGAGGAGCGGAAACTTGCGGTATTGATGTCCATGCATGAGGTGGAACTGGCGGTGAAGATTTCAGACCGGATCGTGATGGTCAAGGAGGGTGCGGTTCAGGGAATCGTATCTCCCGACGAACTCGCGGACGGAGACAGGATTGCCGAACTCTTTGATATGAGTCCGGAACTGATGGAGTTTTTCTCCTTTGATTTTGGAAAACGAGGGATTGATACATGAAACGAAACAGACTTTTACATATATTGTTTGCACTCCTTCTTTTGATGGGCCTGTCCGGGTGCGGAGGGAAGGATTCCATGGCTGAGACCGCACCCGACGGATTCACATGGTCGGGCGGATCGGGAAAGACCACCATCACCTGCGATAAGGTGTGGAAGGAAGACGGTGTATCCTACGCCGAGATCGCCTTTTCAAGTACACATTATTCCTATGTGAGGATCGATGATACGAAGTACGACAGTGAGGTAAGGGACGGTGCTTCCTACATAACCCTTCCGGTTACCTTCAATGAACCTGTGACCATACATGCACTTACCACGGCCATGTCCGAACCCCATGAGATCGAATACCGGATCACGGTATGGGTCGGTCAAAAGCCTGCAAGCGGTACGGATGCAGAGGGGAAGGCGGAGGCAACGAAAAAGAACGAAAAACGAACGGACGTCGAGGATCTTACGATCGGAGGAAGCGCGGCAACGGAGGAGGTTACATTTTCCTACGCGAAGGGTGTGAGGATCCTCCGCTATGAAGATGGACTTTCGTTGATTGATGTGACGGGTTATGAGCGGTACCTCCTGGTGCCCGCGGATCGTGAGATCCCGGACGGACTTCCGGACGATATACGCATCATCCGTACGCCGCTTGAACGCGTCTATCTGGCCAATACGGCGGGCATGTCGCTTGCGGCGCGGACCGATGCACTTTCCAAGGTCAGATTTACAAGCCTTGAAGCGGATGCGTGGTATATCGATGAACCGAAGCAAGCGCTTGCTGCGGGAACCATGAAATACGCCGGAAAGTATGACGCGCCGGACTACGAGATGCTTGTATCCGAAAAGTGTGACCTTGCGATCGAAAACACCATGATCTTTCATGCACCCGAGGTGATGGAACAGATTGAGTCCCTGGGAATCCCGGTGCTGATCGACAGGTCAAGCTACGAGGATCATCCGCTCGGCCGTACGGAGTGGGTGAAGGTTTACGGAGAATTGTTCGGGACACCGAAGATCGCGGAAGACTTCTTTGCTTCTGAAGAAGAGGCGTTTCTGGCATCAAAATCCTACGAAAAGACCGGAAAGACCGTGGCGTATTTTACGGTCTCTTCCAATGGCATGATATCCGTCAGGGCACCCGAGGATTATATATCCAAGATGATCGGACTTGCAGGCGGTGAGAATGCGCTTGAGGATGTGAAACAGGAGGGAGATTCCGGAAGCGTGACCATCTCCATGGAGTCATTTTACAGTATGGCGAAGGATGCGGATTTTCTGGTCTACAATGCGACCATTATGGATCCCATCGCCACACCGGAAGATCTTGTCGCCAAGAACCCGCTCTTTGCGGATTTTAAGGCGGTCAAAGAGGGGAATGTCTGGCAGGTGGAAAAGAATATGTACCAGTCGACGGACAAGCTGATCCGCATGGTGGGGGACCTTCATGTGATGCTGACCGACGGGGATGAAAAAGAAAACGTTTTCTTAAAAAAAACGGGACGCTGATACTTTCGGTGTCCCGCTTTTTATGGTATAATAAGTGGCATATTTATGACATAAAGAAAGGGGCAGAATTATGAAGAATTGGAAACTCAATATCAAGATCACTGTCGTGATCTCACTGGCGGTTGCTGTTTGTATGAGCGTGATGTTTTTGATTTCAAACGGCAACATGTCCTCGACCATGACAGTGATGGCAGAGAACAATCTCATGACATCCGTGAATGTCAAAGCACAGATTATTGATGAGTACCTCTCAAGTGCGGAGACGGTACTTGAAACTTTCAGTCAGAGTACGGAACTTCGTGACTTTGTAAAAGACCCTTCCAACGAGGAACTCGCCAAGAAAGCACAGGCCTACAACGAAGCTTTCTATTCCGAGATCCCCACATGGGAAGGTATCTATCTTGACACATGGGACTCCACGGTCATCACACATTCCAACCCGGCGGTTCCGGGTATGGTGATGCGTAAGGACGACGGATTAAAGCAGCTCCAGGATTCCATGCTTGCTGCAGGTGACGGTGTGGCCAATCTCGGCATCGTGCAGTCTCCTGCATCCGGCCAGCTTGTCATCTCCATGTACAAGGCCATCGAGGAGAACGGAGAGCCCATCGGATTTGTCGGCGGAGCAACCGGAGCAGCGGGACTAAAGGATCTGCTTGATGCATCTGTTCCCGAAGGACTGGAATCAGCGACCTACTCGCTTGTGAACCTCAACAATGACATGTTCATCTTTGACAGCGATGAGTCCCTGATCTATACGCAGATTTCCGAATCGGCCGATCCTGCTTACGCCAAGGTGATCGAGCAGATCAAGAACAGCGGCAAAGAGCAAGGCAAGATCAACTACAGGGATTCCAAGGGCGAGTCCTTCATCCTCGTGTACAAGGTGATGAGCGACCGCGGATGGGCCGTTATCATGAAGGGGACCGAGAGCGAAGTGTACAAGGATGTTGTGACCGGTAAGCGTGCGCTGCTTATTACCTGCATCGTGATCTTCTTCATCATCTCCGGTGTGTCTTACCTGATGATCTCTATTGAGACCAAGCCGCTCCAGAAGGTGGTAGGTTCCATCGAGCGCCTCGAGCGTCTCGACTTAAACCTCGATCACACCGTAGAGCAGTATTACGGCAGAACCAACGAGGTCGGACAGATTGCCACTGCCGTATACAACCTTACTTCAAAATTCAGCTCCATTATAGAGACACTCGGCAACTGTTCGGGATCATTAAACAACCGTGCGAACGAGATGAGCGATACCTTCCGCGCCCTGTGTGACAATATCGAGAACAATGCGGCAACCACAGAGGAGCTTTCCGCAAGTATCCTAAATACCAACGAAGCCATCAAGCGTATGAGTGATGAGATGGCGAACATGGGCGAGATGATCGAAAGAATCACCGGAGAGGTGAGAAGCGGATCTGACCGAAGCGAGGATCTGATCAGGACGGCGAACGATATGGCCGACAAGTCCGAGCAGACGCTGACCGACAGCATGCAGAGGATCGAGAGCACCAAAAACAACATCAAAGAAGCGATGGAGGCTCTTTCATCACTTTCGAGGATCAATGAGATGGCATCCAAGATCCTTGATATCGCAAGCCAGACAAACCTGCTTTCACTGAACGCATCCATCGAGGCTGCCCGTGCAGGTGACATGGGCAAGGGCTTCGCGGTTGTTGCAGATGAAATCGGCAAGCTCGCAGATGATTCTTCACAGACAGCTGCACATATCCAGCACATTTGCGCAGACTCTACGGAGAGTATCGACAGAGTTGAAGCCTGCTTCGCAGATATTGTTGATTTTATGGAGACCGACGTAACCGGTTATTTCCAGGAATTCTCCGGTATGGCGAAGGAGTACGGCGGCGAGGTAAGAGGCATCCGCGAGGCAATCGCAGTGATTGCAAGAACAACCGATGAGTTCAAGGATTCCATGGACACCATCCGGGATCAGGTAGAGCAGGTCAGCGCTGCAAGCAACGACAACGAGCGCGGCGTGGAAGACATCATCACCAAGAACGATATGACCACGGATACCGCAGACAAGATCATGCGCGTTGCGGAAGAAAATACCGAAAACGCAAAAGAGATCAACGGTATCATTGATCAGTTCAATCGATAAAAGTACTGTAAAGGGAGAAGTATTATGGCGCATTATCAACAGATCATCATCAATATGTCAGTGGAAGATGAACTGAAGGAGGCAGATCTGCAGATATTGAAGGAGAAGATCGAAGAATGTATCTCCATCAATGCCGACCCGAAACAGGTAAAAGAAGTACATGTCAGATTAAACTAAACTGAAAGGGACCACCGCATGAGAAGATGGAAGGGATACGAACACGGAGTGAATTTCGGAGGATGGCTTTCACAGTGTGATCACACGATCGAGCGCTATGAGAAGTTTATCACCGAGGAGGATGTAAAGCAGGTGGCTTCGTGGGGACTCGATCATGTAAGAGTACCAATCGACTACACGCTGCTCGAAGACGATCAGGGTACGCCGACGACATACGGTTACAAGTATATTGATCGTGTCGTAGAATGGTGCGGGAAATACGGACTCAATATGATCCTTGACCTGCATGCCACTTACGGATTCTCGTTCGATGCGGGTGAGGAGAACAACAGCTTTTTCAAGAGCAGTGACTGCCAGGACAGATTCTACAGACTCTGGGAAACGCTTGCCGAGCGCTACGGTCATATCGGCGATCGTTTGGCTTTTGAACTTCTGAATGAGGTTACGGACAAGGGATACTGTGATATCTGGAATGAAATCGCCGGAACGTGTATCAAGCGTATCCGCGCCATCGCGCCGGATGTGTACATTATCATCGGAGGTTACCACAACAACTGCATCGAAGCTCTTCCCGATCTTCGTATGCCCGATGATGAAAGAATCGTTTATACGTTTCATTTCTATGAGCCGCTGATTTTTACACATCAGGGAGCTTACTGGATCCCCGGTATGGACACATCCTTCCGTATGAAGATCACGGACACATACGGCCAGATGACACAGTACACCAAGGAGCAGCTGTCTCAGGTTTCCATCGGTTTCTCAAAGTACGATCCCGATGCAACTCTGGATGTAAGATACTTCGAGAACGCATTCAAAGAAGCAGTGGAACTGGCGGAGGAACGAAATGTACCTCTTTATTGCGGAGAGTACGGAGTCATTGATCGTGTGGATGCCGAGGATACTTTGGGCTGGTACCGGATCGCGAGTGAAGCATTCAACAAGTTTTCCATCGGCCGCGCGGCATGGAGCTACAAGGAGATGGATTTCGGTTTGACAGATGACCACATGGCGAGTGTGCTGCCGGAGGTCTTAAAGTGCCTGTGATAAACAGGACGCATATAACAGATTGAGCAATAGGGGGATTACTATGGAACAGACCATGAAAAAAATCGGATTGCAGATGAGCCTTTTGATGGGACTGGCTCTCAGTTTTTGCCTTTCTCTCGTGGGTAATCTTCAGGCAGAGAAATTCTCTGTTCCCGGACTTTTGATCAGCTTTGCGGTAAGCTTTGTGATCAGTATGATCATCGGCTTCATCGTACCGATCAAGAAAGTCGGAGACGCCGCGGTCGGGAAAGCCGGACTTCGTCCGGGCAGCATACCGGCAAGGCTCCTTGAATCGCTTATTTCGGATCTGATCTACACACCGATCATCACGGTGATCATGGTGGTACTTGCATACAAGCAGGCTACGGCGCACGGCGCACAGATTCCCTTTGTGCCGATGCTTTTAAAATCACTGATCATCAGCCTGATCGTAGGCTATGTATTGATATTTATCCTGATGCCGCTTTTCCTGAAACTGCTGATGGGGAAGGCGGGAATCAATCCCGGAGGCCCCGCGGGAAGACCGGGCGGCCCCGAGGAACAATAAACATATAAACCGGAAGGAGAACATGATGTCACAGGAAACCAATATCCCTTACAAGATTTACCTCGAGGAATCGGAGATGCCGAAGCAGTGGTACAATGTAAGAGGAGACATGAAGAAGAAACCCGCACCCATCTTAAACCCCGGTACCGGTAAGCCGGTTACCTTGGAGGAACTCTCGGGTATCTTCTGCAAGGAGCTTGCTGAACAGGAATTGGATGATACATCCAGATTTATCGATATACCGCAGGAAATCAGAGACTTCTATCGCATGTATCGACCCGCACCGCTTGTGCGCGCGTACTGCCTCGAGAAGAAACTGGATACTCCGGCACACATTTACTACAAGTTCGAAGGAAATAACACATCCGGCAGTCACAAACTGAATTCCGCAATCGCGCAGGCTTACTATGCAAAGAAGCAGGGGCTGAAGGGCGTGACCACCGAGACCGGAGCCGGCCAGTGGGGTACGGCGCTTTCCATGGCCTGCTCCTATTTCGATCTGGACTGTCAGG
>CAMOHF010000046.1 GCA_946614685.1 uncultured Clostridia bacterium
GGGGGAATCCCGCCTGCGCCGATACCCTGAATCTTGTGAGGGCCATGGGGTCCTCCGTTTAAGGCTGCACTGCCCAAAGGCTCTACGGCCACGATGGTGAGATCCGGGTTCTTCTCGCGAAGATACTTTCCGGTTCCGCTGATGGTACCGCCGGTACCGGATGTTGCCACCAGGATGTCTACCTTGCCGTCCGTGTCCTCCCAAATCTCCGGTCCCGTCGTCTTGTAGTGCGCGCCGGGGTTACCCGGATTGCCTCCCTGTCCTATGATCACTGCATTGTCTGTCTGTTCAAAAAGCTCTGCAACTTTTTCATTGGCGCCCGCCATGCTTTTCTCCCCGGGGGTGAGATGCACCGTCGCACCGTAAGACTGCATCAGCTTCTTTCTCTCAGGAGATACATTGTCCGGCATGCAGAGCACAACCTTGTAGCCCCTTGCCGCACCGATAGCCGCAAGTCCGATCCCTGTGTTCCCTGACGTTCCCTCAAAGAGGGTTCCGCCGGGCTTTAGAGTACCGGCCGCTTCCGCCGCCTCGATCATATTGATCGCGGGACGATCCTTCACGGAGCCCGCAGGATTGAATGCTTCCAGTTTCGCCAGAATATGTGCGTTGATATTCTCTTTTGCCTCGAGTCTGTCAAGCTCCACCAGCGGGGTGTGCCCGATCAGCTCCGTAATTCCGTGATAAATCTTTCCCATGTTTTTCACTCCCTTAATCAAGTATCTTTTCCGTGTAGACCGTGGTGAAAAATGCCGAGTCGTCCACGTTGTTAAAATCTGCCGTATAGCCGAGCGCCTCGTAAAAACCGACTGCCTCGTCGCGGCTTGTGATCACGATCTTCTTGTAACCAAGCTCTTTGATCCAATCCTCGGCAGCCTCGATGGCGATCCGTCCGATGCCCTGCTTTCGTCTGTCAGACACTACGGCAACGCGCTCAATCTTCGCGTATCCCTCTTCCGGCAGAAAGTGAAGCCGACAGGTGCCAACCGGGTGCACACCATCCAAGACCAATATGTAGTTGGTATCCGGCGTGTCCTCGGCAAACTCCTGATCCAGTCTGATATCGAATCCGTTCACCATTGCTTCCGTTCGTACAAAATGCACGCCGGCGTGCTGCCACTCGGTTGTTGCCCTGATCGCTTCCATGTTTTAAATCTCCTATTTTACCTTGATCTGTGCGTACCATCTGCTGGTGTGACCGGATGCGTCGTAGTTTACGGACTCAACCTTCTCGCTTACCGCATAGTAGGAACCTGTGTATACTACAGGGAGCGCTACCGCTTCCTCATCGAGTGCCTTAAGTACCTCGTTTACCTTCGCCTCTCTGTCCTTGCCTTCGAGTGCGATGATCTCTGCAACACCGTCGTCAACCACCTTGTTGTCCTTGGTTAAGTGGAGGAAGGAGTAGCTCGGGAAGAAGGGAGCAAATGCATCGTAAGCGCTGTATTTCTTGGGCGGCTCGAAGAAGTATACCGCACCTGCAAATTCCTCGGAGACGGGATTCTCTCTGTAAAGGCTGGAAAGCTCTACGCGATCTACCTGGATCAGATCTGTCTCGATACCGATTTCCTTCCAGTAACCTACGATAGCCTGTGCCACATCATTTGCGTACTCAGTGGAATCTACGAAGTAGAACTTCACTGCAGGATTCTTAAAACTGTCCGGATAACCTGCCTTGGCAAGGAGCTCCTTCGCCTTCTCGGGATTGTACTCTGCTACCTCATCATGGCTTCCGTCATAGCCGTAGGTGAAGGGGAAGAGACCCCAAACGCCTGCTGCCGTTGCATTGCCGTCGAAGATGGTATCTACGATCTCCTGACGATTGATCGCAAGGCTGAGTGCCTTTCTTACATCAGCGTTCTGTGTAGCCTCACCTGTCTCCTCAAATGTACCGGAGAGGAAGAGGCCGAGTGTTGTGGAGTAAGGTGCTTCCTCAACACGAATGCCGTTCACGCCGTCCACAACGGGTACGGAGTTTCCGGAAATGGGAGCAAAGTCGATGTCGCCTGCCTGAAGCGCTGCGATACGTGTGCTCTCCTCTGTGTACTGCTTTACAACAAGCTTGTCGTAGTTGGGCTGCTCACCCCAGTACTCTGTGTTCTTGGTGTATGTGATCTGCTCGCCTGCGGTATAGCTCTCAAATGCGAAGGGACCGGTTCCGACAGGGTTCTTGCCGAACTCTTCCTCACCGACCTTCTCAAAGTAATCGCTGGGAAGGATGAGGCCTGCGCCTGTTGCGTTGGAGGAAAGCAGGTACTCGTACTCTGCTACCGGCTCCTTGAAATTGATCACTACCGTGTAATCATCCGGTGTCTCGATGGATGCGATGTAGTCAACCAACAGGTTCTTGTCTGCCTGGTTGGATGCATCACTTGCGTAATACTCTAAGGTAAATTTCACGTCCTCTGCGTTGAAATCGCTTCCGTCATGGAACTTTACGCCCTCGCGGAGGTTTAAGGTGAAGCTCTTCTTATCTGCCGCAAGCTCCCAGTCGGTTGCAAGACCGGGCTCGTAGTTTCCGTTGCCGTCCTGTGTGATCAGTGCATCGAAGATCGGTGCGCTGAGGTCGGACCAGGTTGTGGTGGTGAGCGCCGGGTTGATGGGCTCATCGGGAATCTTTACGACGCCGACGGTGAGCACTTTCTGTTCTACGCTTACAGCATCGCTTCCGCTGTTCACTGCGTTAGAGCTTGTGCTTCCGTTTGCATCATTCTTTGAACCGCAGGCTGCAAGTCCCGCAGTCAGTGACAGTAATAAGGCTGCGGAAAGCAATCGCTTTCCCAAATGTAATTTCTTCATAATTGTTTTCCTCTTTCTTTCTATATTCGTATGCCCGTGCGGGCCGGTTGATCATATTCGTTATCTGCAACAGCAACAGCAAGAAGCACACATTCGTTCCATCAAACGAATCCTTTCTTTATTCTTTCTTTTGTTCATAGTACATCACTCCTTGTTTGAAACTTGATCGCCTATCGGATTACTAGGTGAGTATATCCCATCCCCCGGTTTCTGTCCAATACAGAAAGCAAAGAGCCGGTTATAGCCTCTCGCTATAACCGGCCCATGTGTACGAAACAGAAGCGTCTGTCCGATTTTGTTACTCGTTCTTTAATATCACTGGCTTGGCGCTCGCATCATAGATGATCTCGATGCAGTTCTTCGGGCAGTCGAAACGGCATGCGCCGCAGAGCCAGCAGGCCTCGGGACGCTTTACATATACCTTGCCCTCCTCGTCTAACTCGTAGACGCACTCGGGGCAGCGCTCGTAGCATAATTTGCAGTTGATGCATTTGGACTTATCAATTTTGTGTGACATAAGTGTACCTCCTTTTATGAAATGCCCCCTCGCCTTCGCTCGGCGGCCACTCGTCGGCGCTGTTTAAAATCATGACTCCGTCATGATAGCGCCTCCTCTTAAATCAGAACCTCGCACCCGGGTTGGTGAATGCGCATTCCGGTGTATAATCATCGGGAAATCCGTTCTCGTGTACCGTGTGGACGAGCTTGCCCGCCTCATCGAAGTGCACGCCGTAGATCTCCTTCTTATCTGCTTTCTTTTCCTCTCCGTTATGAACTCTTCGGAATCCGAAGATGCTCTCCTCTCTGTACTTTGCTGCCTCAAAGAGCGCTTCCGCGGAATCAAGCAGGAAGAGTACCTCAAAGGCCTTCGAAAGATCGTAAGGATCTTCCGCCTGCAGACGGTGCTGCTCTCTGATCTTATGAAGAAGCTTTAAGGCATTCTCGATCTTGCCGTCCGTGAGCGGGAATCTGGCAAACTGACCCACGATACTTCGGATCTCACGCTCCACATCTGCCCAGGTATATCCGTCTTCCTCGGCGCGGATGGACTCCGCCTGACGCTTCACTTCCTCAAGCTGTGCTTCCTCCCATGCGGGAAATTCCGCGATCTCTTTCGCACGGGTCCCGGCCTGAAGTCCCGACTCAAAACCGTAGACCACGGCACCCGGTGCAAATCCGTTGCCGATGGCGCCGGTGACATCGCCTGCCGCATAGAGATTCGGCAGCGTGGTCTCCAAGTGCTCGTCCACAAAGACACCCGCATCGGATCCGCCGATGATCACGCGCTCCTCGTACTTAAGCGGAACCTTGATCTCTTTTAAGGTAAGTCCCTCGTGCTCTAAGTTGTCAAGCCAGAGCCCCATCATGCCCTCGTTTCGAAGAGCAAATGTGATCTGCTCGATCTCCTCATCCGTCGCCTCGGAGAGATCCATATAAAGCTGCACGCCCTGTTGCAAAAGCTCGGAAGCCTTCGCCTTCTGCTCATAATACTTCTTGTAATCCGCCTGATTCTTCTTCACGTAATCCGGCTCGTCAAGGTCGTACTCCTTGCTTCGCTCAACGATCACGTTCCCGTCATCGTCCACCAGTCTTCCCGCAGGCCACCAGCTTCCGCCGGGGGTTCCCACCGTAAACTGGAATCCGTTGAATGTCATGCCGCCGTTTTTGATGGCAAGCTCTAAATTCACCACATCGGCACCGGCACGGATCGGCAATGCGATTCCCGCGCCGCTTGTTGTGGCGCTCGGATGCTTGAAGTGACGGTTCGTCGTAACACCGCTTTCCGTGAGACGGTCCGCACCTCCGTTGGTTGCAAGCACGGTTGCCTTCGCCGTTACCACGATCAGTTTATCCTCTCTGGTGGAAAGCGCAATCGCGCCGGCACATTTGCCGTCCTTTGAACGGAGGATCCTCACCGCCTCTGCACGGTTTACAATCTCTACGCCTGCTTTAAGCATGGCGTTGGTCAGACACACCTTGACATCGCGCCCCTCGTAGTTGTAGCTGGTCGGAACGCTCTGCCACTGGGGCACGAGGCGGATACCGTTCACCAGGTGACGGTTCTTCGCATCGAATCCCACGCCGATGGCGGAAAGCTTCTTGTAGACTCTCTCGTAGCTTGTGTCCACGAAGAGATGTCCGAGCTTCGGATAGCCAAAGCCCTTCTCGAGAAGGGAGAACATGACCATATCCTTCTTCATGTCGTCCTTTGTATATCCCACCTTCTCATGTACCTCCGGCACATAGCTGAAGATGTGATCCAGTCCCGAACCGGCATTGCCGCTTCGAAATGTATTGCCTGCCTCAAGGAGGATGACGGATGCGCCCTCCTCACGGGCCTGAAGGGCTGCCGTGCAACCCGCGAGACCGCCGCCTATAACCAGGACATCGGTTTCAAGTCTTTCAATTTCGTAACTCATATGTGTTTCCTCCTAAATCAGTTGCCCTTAGTCCCATGCGCTCATATCCGGTCCGATCATCACGATGTGGTACGGATTTTGCTCATCCGTCTGACCCTCGTAGTAGGATTTCTTGATCTCCTCAAAATCGGTTGCCTTCTTGAATGCATCCATGTGATACAGTTTTTTCGCATAGCGAAACAGGTTCTTGTAGTGACTGATCTTGTGTCTGTTCAAGCGGTAAGCGAAGAAGAAGATACTGTCGAATCTTACCAAAACGGAGTAGAGTCTGATGTCCGCATCCGTGATCTTGTCTCCTGTCAGATACTTTCTCTGTGCGAGGCTTGCATTCAATTCGGAAAGAGCCTCAAACACCTTGTCATATGCAGCTTCGTATGCTTCCTGTGTCGTCGCCGCTCCCGCGGCATCGATCGGCGTGAAGAGTTCTTTGTCTAACCATGTAGACATGGCACTCTGTTCGATGCTGACTTTTTCTTCGTAGTCCTTAAGGGCAGATCGATCCACCTCCAAGGACGCCAATACATTTTCATCCTGATATGCCATAGTTTTATCTCCTTCTGAATTTCTCCTCGGGATGAGAGGAAAGTCTCTCGCGTCCGGAGGGCGTTTCCCAGGGTTCCTTGTCCGGTCCCTTTGCATAAAGGCCGTGCACATTTCCCCAAAGCGGTCTTAAGTGCGGTGAGATCTGATAGTGCTTCTTGATCTCATCGAAGAAGGTTGTCTCCCGGATCCCCTCCGTCTGGTACAGGTCTCTCGCATAACCCCAGAGGTTCTTAAAATCGGAAAGCCTCTGACGGTTTGCACGAAATACCTGATGATAGGCGAAGTAATACCGAACCAGTGACGGGTACAGTCGAATGTCCGTATCCGTGATGTAGTCGCCGAAGAGAAATCTCCGCTTCTCCAGATGCTCCTCGAGGAAATCCAGCGCTTCAAAAAGTCTGTTGTATCCCCGCTCGTACTGTGCCTGTGACCTCGCGAATCCGCATTTGTAGAATCCCTCGTTCACTCTTGTAAAGACGTACCGGTTCAGGTTCTCGATATCCTCTCGGATATCCTCCGGATAGAGCACCGGCGCATTTTCCTTGTGGAACTTCTCCCATGCGGTGTTTAAATACTGCGGAATGTAGTAATGGTTGTTATTCACGACCTTCTTCGTTGCAACCTCCACGATGGAGGGAACCGTGGACCGTCCGGTAAAGGACGGATCGGTGTTTAAGTAGAGTTCATGCAGCGAATGTACCTGAAGGACCGGGTCCACCTCTCCCGGATCTTCTGAGAACACCCATCCGGTGGGCGTGCGCAGGATTCCGGTCGTGCCGAGGCTGATCACCTTGTCGAGCCCGAGCAGCTTCCAGGTGATCACCACCTTGTGTGCGTGGGGACAACCCGGCATCCAGATGAGGCGGTAGCGATCGGCCTCTACCGGGGCCTCTCCCTCACCGTCACCGAAGAGGGTCTGGAAGACGAAATCTCTCGTCTTGATCTCTCCGTCCGCGCCGATCTGTTCCTTAAATGTCTGTTCAAAATATTCGATTCCTTTAAATTCCGTATTTACGGGCATAATGTTCACTCCTGACTTAGATGATATATTCCGGAGCCTGCGTCTTATGAAGGCCTCCCTTGTTTCTTTGCAAATCAATTTCTGCATGTGCGAAGCAGGATACCCAGTGTCCTTCTCCCACTTCGGTCAGTGCAGGTTCCTCGCTGCGACATCGCTCTGTCGCATAGGGACAGCGTTCTGCAGAGGGACAGCCTTTCGGCGGATTGATATGCGAGGGAGGATCGATGTTTTCCTGGTCCGCAACCGTTCCCTCCTTACCGAGATCCACCACGTCATTGGACTTCATCAAAAGTGCCGTGTAAGGATGGCGATAATCCGAAAGCAATGTCTCCGTGTCCGCATACTCAACGATGCGTCCGAAGTACATCACCGCGATCCTTGTGCTTAAAAATGCGACGCTCGCCATATCATGTGATATGAAGAGATAGGAGGTACGATTCGCCTCCTGCAGACGCTTCAGGAGATTCATTACCTGCCCCCTGACCGATACGTCAAGTGCCGATACCGGCTCGTCTAAAATGAGGAGCTTCGGATCATCGATCAGCGCGCGTGCGATAGCGATTCTCTGTCTCTGTCCGCCGGAAAACTCCTTTGGATAACGACTTCTGTAATCATCCGCAAGGCCCACGCGGGACAGGATCTTCTTCACGCGCTCTTTGATCTCTGCCGGTGAATACTTCCTGGAGATCACCAGAGGTTCCGCCAGGATTTCTTCGATCGTCATCGACGGATCCAGG
>CAMOHF010000047.1 GCA_946614685.1 uncultured Clostridia bacterium
AGGATGTATGCCGAGGGCGAAAAGGTTGGAAGCGGAAAGCTGTCAAAGGGCGGCACTTTGAAATTTGAGACGCTTCCCATCGGAAGGTATACCATTTATGAGACGAAGACCAAGCCGGGATACGAGCGGATGGAAGAACCGATAGAAGTGGAGATTGCCGCGGGGGATCATAAGGAGGCACGACCGGTCTGTCGGGTGAATGTGAGCAATCAAAGAACCAGACTTTCCGTGTATAAGGTGGATGCCAGAAACAACCTGCCGATCGAAGGCGCCGAGATGATGCTTACGGACAGCTTGGGACGGGTGATCGATCGTTGGACTTCCGGGACCGAACCGCATGAAGTGAGAGGATTGTGCAGTGGAAGGACGTATACGCTGACCGAGACGCATGCGCCATACGGCTATCTGATCACAAAGAAGAAGGATTTTACCCTTGCCGAGCTTGGGAAGGACACAACAGGTGCTTATAAGATCACCATGCGTGATGACGTGCCCGTCGGAAGAATCACCGTGAACAAGAAGGGAGAGGTGCTTACCGAAGCAAGGACCCGCTATGAGTCGGGAGGAAGCGGAGGATTGGATCTTCGATATGAAGAACGGTCACTCTCCGATGTTACATTTGCCCTGTATGCGGGAGATGATATCTATGACGGTAGACTGATTCCGAGATTTCGGCAGGGGGAGGAAGTTGCTAGAGTGATTACGGATGACGAAGGAATTGCCTGCTTTGACGGACTTCCGCTCGGTATATATGTTCTAAGAGAGATCGCATCGGACGGAGAGCATCTTGCGGGCGGATACGAGAAGGAAATCGCGCTTCCCTATATCGATCAGTACACGTCGGTTGTGATTGCGGGAGCGGATGTTACAAACGAGAGAGTGCGGGAGGACGTCGTCGTAAAGAAGACCGATCAAAGCGGTAAGACGGTTCTTTCGGGCGCTGTCTTCGGTCTTGTTGCGAAGGAGGATATTCGAAACAGGGAGGGCGTTTTGGTCATCCCGAAGGACAGTCTGATCGAGAAGTTTGTAAGCGGGGAAGAAGGGCTCGCAAGCGTAAGCCTGTACCTCCTTCCCGGGGCGTATGAAGTCAGGGAACTCGCTGCACCGCAGGGGTACAGGCTCACGGCCGAACGGTTTGACGTACCCCTATCCTCCGGAGAAAGCGCCGTTTATCATCTGGAGGTGAAGAATGCGAAAGCAGGCGTGGTGTTAGGTGCGAGAGGAGAAAAAGAAAAAGCACCTGCGGTTGCCACCGGAGATGCTTTTCGTATCAAGCTGATTCTGATGATTGCCTTGCTTGCCGCAACGGCGATCGTGATCATAAGTGTTTATTTTTACTTAAAAGCTCGATGAAGTGCTTGGAGTCGAGGGGCTCGGAGAAGATGTATCCCTGCAGGGTATCGCACAGCTGGGTCTGCAGGACCTGAAGCTGTGTGGTATCCTCCACACCCTCGGCAACAACGTTGATGTTCATCTTATGTGCAAGTGTGATGATGGAATCTGCGATGTATTTGTTCTTCTCGGACTTGTTGATGCCGTCGATGAAGGACTTGTCGATCTTTAGTGTATCCATCGGAACCTTGGTCAGGTAGTTGAAGGAAGCGTAGCCTGTACCGAAGTCGTCCAAAGCGATCTTGCAGCCGAGGCGCTTGATCTCTTCGAGGAGCGCTACATTTGCTTCGAAGTTTTCGTCTAAGGTATTGGCGTTGATCTCAATCTCTAAGAGGGAGAGGTCGATGCCGGTGATATCCGGAAGCTCCGAGAGCTGCTGCAGGAACTTGCCGTTCTTGAACTGCGTTGCGGAGATGTTGACGGATACATTGAGTCGGCCGTAGCCGCCGGTCACAAGCTCGCGGTTGAAGTGGCAGGCCTCGATCAACGCCCACTCGCCGAGCTGGCTGATGATACCCGTATCCTCTGCGATGGGGATGAACTCTCCGGGAGAGATAGGGCCGTAGCTGTCGGACTTCACACGCATCAGTGCCTCGTAGCCCGTGATCTGTCCGGTGCGGACATTCACCTGAGGCTGATATTCAAGATAGATTTCGTTGTTCTCGATGACATGGGAGAGTACTTCGGCGATCTCGCTCTTTCTGGTAACATCTTCCTCCATGGAACTGTCGAAGAAACGGTAAGCGTTCTTACCGGAGTTCTTGGCGTTGTACATGGCGATGTCGGCGTTCTTGATCAGCTCGGTGATCGTCAGACCGTCCTGAGGGAAGATGGCGATACCGACGGACATGGATACCGAAGCGGTCTCGCCCTTTAAGTCGAAGGGCTGTCTTACAATCTCAACCAAGGACTCTGCGAAGGTAGCAAGCTCTTCCTTGGACTCGAAGTCACTGGTCATGATGAGAAACTCGTCACCTCCGGTTCGTGAGAGGATATCGGTCTCGTTGATACTTGCGGTCAGTTGATTGGAGACGTTCTGAAGGAGCAGGTCTCCGTAATCATGTCCTAAGGTATCATTGACGGTTTTGAAGTTATCGAGATCGATAAAGAGGATGGCGTGATTCAGGAAAATGGTGTCGTTGTCGTGGAAGCGCTCGTAGGAGTACTTCATGAAAGCGACACGGTTGTAGAGTCCTGTCAGACCATCGTGATAAGCAAGCTGCTCGATCTTGATATAGTTTTCTTCCAGCTCCTTCTGCTTTTCCTCGATGGCAAGCTTTGAAGAGGAGAGTTCTTTGTAGTTGTTTGAGATGATGTCCATCATGTTGTTGAACATGTCGGACAGTTCTCCGAGCTCGTTGTTGGTGCGGATGTCGGAACGAAGATCCAGATTGCCGCGCGAGGACTCCGTCATGGTGTCCTTTAAGGTGATGATGGGCTCGGTGAATCGTTTCGCAAGCAGGTTACTGATGATAAATGCAAGGACCGAGATCACGATCAGCGTCACAATCAGCGTACGGGGAAGAGTTGCGAGGATCTTCTCGTAGCGCGTGCCGTCCTGCAGATAGAGGTAAAGCCAACCGAACTGATCGATCTTGGAATAGCCGTAGATATCCTTGACCGAGTTGTGCTTTTTCTCAAGGTATCCGGAAGTCTTGTCGGATGCTAGGATCTGTTTTGCCTGATGCTCCAGGTCGGAATTACCGGCAAAACCTGCGGAAGAGAAGAGATAAGTGTCATCCTCCGTCATCACAAAGCCTGCGCCGTCTGTCGGGATGAAGTCACCGAAGTAGGCGGAGGAGATGTTGGCGCGGACAAGTCCGATGATCTTGTCTTTTACGATGATGGGAGTTACGACATCGATACTTCCGTGGTTCTGGTTGATATTGGAAGACTTCAGGATCCTGGTCTTGATAATGCCGGAAACAGGCGTATCCATGTATTCTTCCCAGTCGGCGGGAGCCTCATCGCTTGAGCTTGCGATAAAGTAGCCGTTGATATCGTAGACGTAGTAGGAAATGTTGTTGTTGGTATAGCCGCTGGTATCGGAAAGAAGCTGCATGGCGGGACCGTAGTAAGCGGAACCGATGCCGGACGCAACGCCGTTGTAGCTTTCCAGGGCAAGATTTTGGATGCTGCTTGCGTGAGACAGTCCTTCAATCTCTGCAATCTGTCCGTTCAGCTGCGTTTCAAAACCGTCTGCGTAATCGGACGCCAGATTGGTCGCCGTATTCTTCGCAAGTTCGACATATTTGAAATAGGAAACCGTATATGCAAGTATCGTCAGCAAAACGAGCGGAACCGTTGCTGCGAGCAGAATGGAAATTCGAAGTGATTTTTTGATTGACATAGCCACATTCCTCGATTCGGTATGATGAAATTCCTATGGAATTCATTATATAAAACTGTCACAAATTATTCAATTAAAAAATGTCTTAAAGTTGATTTTTAACTGCTGCTTGTGTATAATTATCGTAGTTTGTTTTTTTAGGGAGAAACGCTGATGTTTGGAGTATATTTCGGCAAATACCTACAGGATATCGGAAGACTGACGACGGAACAGTACGACACGATTGTCGACCTGTCGAGACGTCTTCGTACCAAACTCGGACTTCTTGCTGTTGAGGAGGGTTTGCTCACGCAGAAGCAGGCAGATGAGATCAATGCGATTCAGCAGATCCGGGATGCCAAGTTCGGCGATATCGCCATAGAGAGAGGTTATCTGACGCAGGGTCAGGTCGATGAACTGGCCGCATCTCAGGAGGATTCGTACCTGATGTTTGTTCAGGCGATCATCGAGAGCGGACTGATGGGACTTGAGGAGATTCAGGATGAGCTGAACCGCTTCAAGAGAGCCGAGAAGCTCTCTGCCCTCGATATCGACGCCATGAAAAAGTCAGACATCGACCGCATCATACCGATCTTTCTCCGGTCATGTAAGATACCGGAGCATATGCATGATTACCTGTTGCTGATGATGCGGAATATCAACCGTTTTGTTGATAATCGCGTGCTTGTGATGCGCCTGGAGGAAGTTCCCTCTTACACGGGACATTTTATCGCGGCGCAGAGACTTGCGGGTGAAGAAAACTACTGCATCGCGATCTGCGGTGAGGGAACCAAGGTGATCGCCGAGAAGTTCGGCAAGGAAGAGTTCCCCGAGATTGATGAAGACTGTCTCGATGCCTGCTGTGAGTTTATCAATGTCACCAACGGATTGTTCGCTTCGAAGCTGTCAGAGGACGGTGTTCGGACGGATATGCTTCCGCCGGAGATGGATACAGACATCAAGACGATCCGTACAGACGGAAAGTTGTATGTGCTTCCCTGCTATATCAGGGAGACGCGGACGGATATCGTCATATGTGCCGACACGGAGTGGGAGATCAGTTGACAGCGGAGGTGGTTATATGTCAGGGAAAAGAGTCTTGGTAGTAGACGACTCACGTACATCCAGAAGGATTCTGGGCGGAGTGCTTGTCGAGCTCGGATGCGAGCTTGTCGGTGAAGCCAGGAACGGTCTGGAGGGCTACGAGAAGTATAAAGAATTAAAACCGGATATCGTTACGATGGATATCACCATGCCGGTGATGGACGGCGTGGAATCATTACGAAAGATCAAGGCCGAATTCCCCGATGCCAAAGTCGTGATGGTTACGGCAGCCAGCCAGAAGCATACGATGATGGAAGCCATCAAAGAGGGCGCAACCGAATTCATTGCAAAACCGTTCGATGTGGAGACAATCAAGAGAGCGATCGGTTTATAAACATGAGACATAAGGCACTCCGGGCGGGTGCCTTAATATATTGTCAGGAGGACTATTATGAGCAGCGTTAGAAGAATCTATGTGGAGAAGAAAAAGGATTACGCAGTCAAAGCGGCGGAACTTGCCGGTGAGATGCGGGACTATCTCGGTATTAAGCCGAAGTCTGTCCGTATTCTTGTGCGCTATGACATTGAGGGTGTATCCGATACTACCTATGAGAAAGCCAAGGTTACGGTATTCTCGGAGCCTCCCATAGATGAGATTTATGAAGAGCAGCTTCCGCTTTCGGAGGGAGAGAAGGTGTTCTCCATGGAATTTCTGCCCGGTCAGTTTGACCAGAGAGCGGATTCTGCGGAGCAGTGTGTGAAGCTTCTTTCCGAGGAAGAGCAGCCGGTGATCAAATCCGCAACCACTTACGTGATCGGCGGAGACATCTCTGACGCTGACATCGAGCGCATCAAGGAGTACGTGGTGAACCCCGTTGACTCGAGGGTTACGGACGAGACCAAGCCCGCCACCCTGCAGACGGTTTACGACGAGCCTGCGGATGTAGCGATCTTTGACGGTTTCACAACCATGTCCGAGGACGACTTACAGGCACTTTACGATTCGCTCGGTCTGGCCATGACATTCCGTGACTTCCTTCACATCCGCAATTACTTCAGGGATGACGAGCACCGCGATCCTTCCATGACAGAGATTCGTGTGCTTGACACCTATTGGTCCGATCACTGCCGTCACACCACATTCTCAACAGAGCTTACGGATGTGGCCTTCGATGACGGTTACTACAAGCCCCTTCTTGAGGGCACATACAACAGATACCTTTCCTCCATGCAGAAGATGTATGAGGGCAGAGACGACAAATTTGTCTGCCTGATGGACATCGCACTGATGGCCATGAAAGAATTAAAGAAGGCAGGCAAGCTTGCCGACATGGAAGAGTCCGACGAGATTAACGCATGTTCCATCGTGGTACCTGTTAAAATCGACGGCGTGGAAGAGGAGTGGCTTGTCAGCTTCAAGAACGAGACACACAACCATCCGACCGAGATTGAGCCCTTCGGTGGTGCCGCAACCTGTCTGGGCGGTGCGATCCGTGATCCCCTGTCGGGCAGAAGCTATGTATATCAGGCGATGCGTGTGACCGGTGCTGCCGATCCCACGGTTCCCTTAAGCGAGACCTTAAAGGGCAAGCTTCCCCAGAGAAAGATCGTTACCGTTGCCGCACACGGATACAGCTCATACGGCAACCAGATCGGACTTGCCACGGGGCTTGTCAATGAAATATATCATCCGGATTATGTTGCAAAGCGTATGGAGATCGGTGCCGTGATGGGTGCGGCTCCGAGACGTGCCGTAAAGCGTATGAATTCCGATCCCGGAGACATCATCATTCTGATGGGTGGTCGTACGGGCCGTGACGGCTGCGGCGGTGCAACAGGTTCTTCCAAGGCACACAACGTAAGCTCCATCGAGACCTGCGGTGCCGAGGTACAGAAGGGTAATCCGCCCACAGAGCGTAAGTTACAGAGATTATTCCGCAGGGAGGAAGTTGCTTCCCTGATCAAGAAGTGTAATGACTTCGGTGCGGGCGGTGTATCCGTTGCCATCGGTGAGCTTGCAGACGGTCTTTCCGTGAATCTGGATCTGGTACCGAAGAAGTACGCCGGTCTTGACGGTACCGAGCTTGCCATCTCCGAGTCCCAGGAGCGTATGGCGGTTGTCGTGGATCCGAAGGATGTGGATCAGATGCTTGCATACGCCAAGGAAGAGAACTTAGAGGCTGTGCCCGTAGCGACTGTGACCGAGGAACCGAGACTCGTGCTTACCTGGAGAGGAAAGGAGATCGTTAACTTAAAGAGAGCATTCCTTGATACCAACGGTGCACATCAGGAGACCAAGGTTTCCGTGGCACTTCCCGACGAGAAGACCAATTACTTCAAGGAGAAGAAGGATGCTTCCGATGTGAAGAAGCTTTGGCTCGATACGCTTTCCGACTTGAATGTCTGCTCCCAGAAGGGACTGGTGGAGATGTTTGATTCCTCCATCGGTGCAGGCTCGGTGACTATGCCTTACGGCGGTAAGTATCAGATGTCTCCGACACAGACCATGATCGCGAAACTCCCCGTCCTTAAGGGCAAGACCGATACCGTTACCATGATGAGCTACGGTT
>CAMOHF010000048.1 GCA_946614685.1 uncultured Clostridia bacterium
GCGATCACAGCCTCGGGTAAGAAACTCCCCTCCTCAAAGAGTTCCCGGATACGAAAGAGCGCGGTCGGAGCATTGCCCACCACGTAGATCACGGGCCCGAGATTCTTTGACATCTCCGAAGCCTTGTCCACAGAGGCCACGGCCCGCGTTGTACCTGACTTCTTCGCGGTTTCCGCCACATCGGGATCACTCATAAAGCAGTGCACCTCGCATCCGTATGCGGAAAGCCTTCTTTTGTTGATGCCTGCCTTCGCCATCTCCGTGTCGGTCACGATGGGAACGCCATTTTGTATCGCATCTGCGATCCTTCCCGTCACTCCTTCGGAAAAATACAGATTCTCTGCATAATCGAAATCCGCCGATGTATGGATACAACGCTTTACCACCGCCGCCGTATG
Organism: uncultured Clostridia bacterium; assembly: GCA_946614685.1. Taxonomy (GTDB): domain Bacteria; phylum Bacillota; class Clostridia; order Lachnospirales; family Lachnospiraceae; genus Coprococcus_C. Next base: position 399 of record CAMOHF010000048.1, read on the forward strand.
CGCATCGGAAAGCGTACGCATGGCGTGCGCCGAAAGCGACATCTCCGCAAGTTCTCTCTCAATTGTTCTGAAGCTTTCCTGTTCGATCTCCTCCGGCAGCTGCTTCCTCGTCTCCTTCATCTTTCTTTTCTCCCTCTGTACTTACGCCCTCTGTCTCATGGATGCCCCTGTACCAGCGCACAACCGCAGTTCCGATGATGATCGCATATCCAAGGAACGACAGGGGGACCGGAACCTCTCCCAAAAACAGGAATCCCCAGATTGCCGCAAAGATCACCTGTGTATAGTCAAATACGGAAAGTTCCTTCGCCGGCGCAAATTTGTACGCCGTGGTGATGGAAAACTGACCGAGCGCCGCTCCAAATCCGGCCAGGATCAGGCAGAGCAGCTGTTTTGGCTCCATCGGATGATAATCAAGGATCAGAAACGGCGCCGTGACCAGGCAGGAAAACAGTGAGAAGCACAGCACGATCACAGGCGTCCGCTCACCCTTCTTGCCAAGTCTTCTGACAAAGACATAGGCCGTACCTGCACCGAACCCACCGTAGAGCCCGAGAAGTCCGGGTACCAGCTCCGAAGCAAAACTTGCGGTCGGACGTATGATAAACAGCGCGCCGATAAAAGCAAGGATGACCGCGATCCAATCCCTTTTCTTCGGCACCTCTTTCAAAAGCGGAATCGATAAGACGATCGCGAAGAAGGGAGACAGTTTGTTCAGCATATTCGCATCTGCGATGTCCAAACGGTCGATGGCATAAAAATTACAGATCAGTCCGGACGTGCCAAACAGGCACCGAAAGAAGATATCGGTGCCACAGCCTTTTTTGATATGAAATTTTTCCTCGGCGTGAAGCAAGGGGATCACTGCGATCACCGCTGCCACGGCATTCCGGAAGAATGCCTTCTGCATCGTCGGCACGTCACCGGCAATCCTCACAAAGAAGGTCATCAGCGAAAAGCCGAAGGCCGCCAGCAGGATACAGAGAATACCCTTTGCCTTGCCCTGAAATACTTTTTGAATCTTGCTCATAACTACTACTCCGGATCTACCAGGATCCGCCACCGCCTCCGCCGGAACCTCCTCCCGACGAACCGCCGCCGGAGCCGCTCGAGCTGTCGCTCGGACTGCTGGTCATTGCCGTACGTGCCGACGACATGGTGGAGTTCATAAATGTGCCGAAGGCCGCCATGTTAAATTCCGGACTGTCATACCAGGACGGTGCCTGCATGGCGATGGTTTCAAATTTCTTCACCCACTTATCCGACACACCGAGCACATAGGTGTAGGGGAGGATGTTGTAGAAGTAGTTGGGATCCTCGTTTACAAGCGCTTCGAGGCGCTCTTTTTCCGCAACCTCCAGGAAATTCTTAAAGCCCTTGATCCTGCCCAGGATCTGTGTTCCGTAAGGCGTACGTTTCGGCAGGAGCTTTAAGAATACCATCATACCGATGATGCAGAGGATGCCGACAATGTATCCGATCATATACCAGACATCCATGGAAAGCACGCCGGGCATCAAAGCCGCCCAGGGCAGTACCGCAAAACCTCCGCCCCAGAGGAGGATAAACAGCAGAAAACCGCATGACTTCTTTCCGCCCGAAAGCAGCATGCCTACGATCACGGAAAGTCCGACACCCGGGAAGATCAGCGCCACGGGGATCATCTCCGGTTCTCCGTATACCAGAAACGGCGGTACGGTGATCGCCACAAAAGATGCAATGATGAAAAGGACCACAAGGAATCCCTTACCGAACGCGCCCGGCATCATCAGTTTGCTCCTGTTTTCTTTTGTGTTGACGTTGCGAAGGATCTTGTTGATCGTGACATAAAAGCTGTCGTACAAATCCTCGGATGTCACGAGGGGGGATGTTTTGAAAAGCCCGTCGAAGAACAATTTTTCATTCTCGTCCGTGCCTTCATATTCCTTCAGTTTCTTCAGCATAAAATCCTTCTTCTTGCCGAAGAGTGCCTTCTTTTCATACTCCGAAATCCGAATATAGCCCTGATTGGCCAGATGCAGCAGCAGTGATACAGCGTCCTGGTTGTCGGCAACAGCTTTGTAGGCAAATCCGACCTCCAAGCTGTTCATGCCATCGGGAGGGTAAAACTCCACAGTCTCGATCACCTTGTCGTCCCGTCCGAACAGGTACCAGAGCAAAAATGCGACGAGAAGCCCGATCACGGGGACCAACAACGGCAGATAATACCAGATATGGAACGGGAATCCGGCACCGACGAAGTAGCCCTCGGGCAGGGTCAGACGTACGGTAAGTCCCTCGTTGAAAGAGAGTTCCCCGAACAGTCTTCCGGTGATGGTGTTGCCGTTCACCTCGTATGTTACGTTCTCCGACTCCGCCGATCCTTTCGGTCCGTAGGAAAATCCAAGGCTGGACGGATCAAAGTCCTTCGGCATCTCGATGGAAAATGTAATGTTGCCGATCACGGTATCCCACTCTGTGCCGATCAGGTTGAAATACAGTTCATCCGCATCCTTTAAGGGATCCTTGCCGATGTTGTACTTATAGCTTATCACATAGGTCTCGGGACCTGTGAGCGTACGGTCCGCATCACCGATCTTGATGACCGTGTTGCCTGATTCACGGTATTTCTGGTAAGGATGATCCACGGTTATATCCGTAAGCATTGCACGGTTCTTGGACTTTGAGCCGTCCAGTCTTGTCACCTCGTTGGACAGAGGGATCTTGCGGAAGATCCCGTGTTTCGGCTCAAAGAAGTACGCGCCGATGGTTTCCGTGATATCAAATGTATTGTCCTCGTTCACCACCATGTCAATATGGTAGGAGTCAAGCACGTAACCGAGGCCCGTATATCCTTCATTTGCACTCGGTCCCATATACAAATCATCTTCTTCATATGATTCATACGGATAAGCGTCCTCGGTCGTCTCACCGTCAAGGTAGTCATCCTCATCATCCGCATATGCCTTATATCCGGGTACGCAGGTCACGGTAAGAACAAATGCAGCGACCACTAACACCAGAAATCTTTTGATCTTTTTCATAGGCGCCCCCTAAAGATTGATGGAAACATTGGTCCGCTCTTCCGCAGATGCTTCGTACATCTCGCGTGCGGAAAACCCAAACATCTTTGCGAAGAGATTCCCCGGAAAAGTCTCCGTCTTGTTGTTGAAAAGACGAACCGTACCGTTGTAGTACTTTCTCGCATTTGCGATCTCATCCTCGATACCGGACAGCGCCTTTCCGAGTTCAATGAAGTTGTCGCTGGAACGAAGCTCCGGATAAGCTTCCGCCACACCCATCAGCCTGCCGATCTCCTTTGACATCATTGCATTGGCTTCGATCTTCTCGGTATCCGTCATGCTGTCATACGTTCCCGATCGAAGCTTCGTGATTCCCGAGAAGACTTCCTTCTCGTGTCCCGCGTAAGCCTTCACGGTTTCCACCAGCTTCGGGATCATCTCCCAGCGTTTCACAAGATAGACATCCATCGTGGAGAAGGCCTCCTTCACACGCTGGTCAGCCCGGACGAAACCGTTGTACATTGCGACAAACAAGATTGCGATAAGGAGCACTGCTCCGGCTGCGATCCAAATCCCCATAATCGCACCTCCCTACATCTTCTCTATAATCTCCCTTGCAAGTTCCTCTTCAATCGGTTTTGCAAAGTTTCCGGGTGTAAACTCTCTGACGGAGCCGATGCCGTCCTGCAGCACAAAGCGAAGTTGTCCGTTTCGAACTTTCTTGTCCGTGTACAGTTTCTTCACAAGGGCCTCACGATCAATGTAAGCAGGAATCTCTGTGGGAAGTCCCGCTTTCCGAAGCAGTGCGATCACCGCTTCCATATCTGCCGCCGAAAGAAGCTCCAGTCGATGCGCAAGCATCACCTCAGCCACAAGACCGATCGATACCGCTTCTCCGTGCTCAAGCTGATAATCGCTCACAGTCTCGATCGCACGTCCGACGGTGTGTCCGAGGTTTAGCACCTCCCGGAGACCGGACTCACGCTCATCCTTCATCACGACTTCGTACTTGATCCTTACATTCGACTCTGCAACATGCTCACAGGCCTCCCTGTCGAGTGCCAGGATCTCTTCCATGTGTCTATCGAGATAGTCAAAGAATTCCCGATCCGCAATACATGCGTGCTTGATGGTCTCCGCAAGTCCGCTTACGATCTGACGCTTCGGCAGCGTCTCCCAGGTTGCGATATCGAGATATACCTTCTTCGGCTGATTGAAGATGCCGATCAGGTTGGTTGCAAGCGGTGTGTCCACAGCTGTCTTTCCGCCCACGGACGCATCCGCAGCCGCAAGCAGGGTTGTCGCATAATTGATAAACGGAACCCCTCTTCCGAAGGTTCCGGCCACAAAGCCCGCCAGATCCGTCACCACGCCTCCGCCGACGGCGACGATGCAGCAGTCACGTCTGTATCCCTTCGCAAGCATGGCGTCCTCGATCATCGCCTTTGTCTCTCTGGTCTTGCTCTTTTCCCCTGCTGGAAAAACAAAGAGATCCGCCGCATATCCGGCTTCGATCAGCGCCTTGTAAACCGGCGTTCCGTAGAGCGGCTCCACGATACTGTCCGTGATCACGGCAAATTTGCCGATCTTGCCAACCAGTCCGCCTTTTAAGTCATCAATGAGCTGACCCATCAGGTGATATCCCACCTGCACGTCATAGCTGTCATCCACCACCTTCTCAAGTTTTACGTAAAAAGAACTCATTTCCCAAACTCCTCTTGTACAAGCGCACGTATGCGCTCCTCAATTACTTCTACGGGCAGTGTCGCATCGATGGTGTGGATCCGATCGGGCGAGAGCTTCGCCAGCGTGCGGTACCCCTCCGTCACCTGCGCATGAAAACTAATGTCCTCCTGCTCTAAGCGATCCAGTTCTGCCTGATTCTTCTTCCTTCGGATTCCCTCCTCGGCCGACAGATCCAAATGTATGGTAAGGCTCGGCATCAGACCCTGAATGGCAAATCCGTTCAGACGATACACCTCATCGATCCCGAGACCTCTGGCAATTCCCTGATAGACGACAGACGAATCCACAAACCGATCGGAGATCACGGCCTTCCCCTCGGAAAGCGCCGGTCGAATCACCTCTGCCACAAGCTGTGCTCTGGCCGATGCATAAAGCATGGCTTCCGTCATATAGTCCATCTCCTTGTACGCGGGATCAAGCAGGATGCCACGCACAGCTTCGCTGATCGCGGTCCCGCCCGGCTCTCTGGTGATCAGGCACTCATAGCCCTGCCCTTTTAAAAATGCGGCAAGCCGCTCGATCTGTGTGGTCTTTCCGGAGCCGTCCGGTCCCTCAAAACTGATAAATATACCGTTCTTCATCTGTATAACCTCTATACTTACATAAAAATACGCCTCTCTTATCATACGACAAGGAGTTTGATTTTTCAATCAAAAAAGAGCCTCGTCCCGTATGAGACAAGGCTCTTTGGCTTTAAACACTCGCATCGATGCTCACCGCGGGTGCGGGTGATGAAACACCGGCAATTTCTGCCGCCGAAGGTCCCGGCGCCACGGACACGCCCGGAACCGCGCTCGCGGTCGCCACACTTGAACCCGTTGCTCCCGTCTGTGCACTTCCGGCTCCTCCCGACGCTCCGCCCTTCGATGCCTCCGCATGCTTGATCGTCGCCTTAAAATATTCCATATTCGCCTTCAGGATCGCACGTTCCTCCGCGGCCCTGTGCTTGCATTTCACTTCCTCAAGCTTTTCTTCACTCATATGCGGATTCAGGATTTCCATATCCTGAAGCGCTTCCATCTGATCCTCCAATTCGGCGATCAGTTCTTCTCCGAGTTCGGCAAGCTCCGCGGAGAGCTCCTCCGTCATCTCCTCATTCTTCTGTGCCAGTTCTTCCATGGCCTGATCGATGGCCTCCTGCCGTTCATCAAAGACCGCATCCTCCGCCTCGGCGACCTTCTCTTCCTCGCCCATCACCCGATCACGCTCCATGGATTCCCAGTCTTTCTCCATGTCCTCTTCCCGGGCATCCTGTGCACTGACGCGCTCCACCATCTCTTCCATCTCGAGATCCCGCTTCTTGCGTTTTGCAACGATCTCCATCCGTTCTGCGTGAATCAACGCAGTCTGCACCTCATCGGCGTTGCCCCGGTTCGCCACAAGTTTCTTCTTCAGTTCCACAACTTTACGCCTGGCGGCAAGGAGCGCATTTCCCGCCGAAAGAGAGGTCTTCGCGGCAAGGATCTTGTTCGCGATCTGTGTCGGATTGTAATTCAGCTTTTTCTTCGGCTGATTCTTCGCCTTCTCCGCTGCCTTTGACGAAAGGCCCTGCATCTCCCCGAAGATGTTGCTCAAGCTGTCCTTGCCGTAAGCCGCATAGGGATTGTCCGAAGGCTTTTTCTCTCGGGCGAGATTTCTGATCTGCTCCCGCTGTTTCTTCTGCGCCTCTACCGCTGCAGCTCCCGCTTCCGCCTTGTTGCCGACACCCGAAAAAGACGTCCCTGCGCCCGTTTTGTTCCTGTTTTGAATTGTCGTATATGGGTCTTTTACGTTAAAAGAAATCTTCATCACATCACCCTCCCTGGCTATGCATGAACGACTGCTTGAAAACCGCGATCTTCCGTGATCGCATACTAAGTATTCTCTATAAATTGATTATACTTGATGCTCATTTTAAAAGCAAGAAAGAAATAGCGCTCCGGCAACAGACTCTGGTTTTTCTCATCCGACGAAGTTGTTTAGATAGCACCATCGATCCTATGTCCCCATTCTGTTACATACTATGATATACTATTGGAATAATTCTATAATGAAGGAGGACGAAAGATGGAAATCTGGGATCTGTATGACAGAAACGGAAATAAAACAGAA
>CAMOHF010000049.1 GCA_946614685.1 uncultured Clostridia bacterium
TTGAACCTTGCGACGCTTCGCGTCACAAACGAGACACGAGCCTTGCGGTGCTTCGCACCACAAGGCTCATGACAGATTCCTATGGAATCTGTCATACAGAAAGAAAAAGGACCGAATTCGAATAAATTCGAATCGGTCCATTTCTTTCTGTATGTATCTTTCGCAGATAATACTATCTCTTGGAAAATTGGGGAGCCCTTCTCGCTGCCTTGAGACCGTATTTCTTTCTCTCCTTCATACGAGGATCTCTGGTTAAGTAGCCAGCCTTCTTGAGTGAAGGACGATTCTCTGCATCTGCCTGAAGAAGTGCTCTTGCGATACCATGTCTGATGGCACCTGCCTGGCCGGTGAAACCGCCGCCCTTGACATTCACAAGTGCATCGAACTTGCCCTCTGTGCCTGTAGCTGCAAAAGGCTGACGAACGATAACCTTGAGTGTCTCAAGACCGAAGTACTCCTCCATGTCACGCTTATTTATGGTAACCTTACCGGTACCCGGTACAAGGTATACTCTGGCAATACTGCTTTTTCTTCTGCCTGTTCCGTAAAACTTTGTATTCTTAGCCACGAACCTTACCTCCTTAGTACTTGATCTCTAATACTTCCGGCTTCTGTGCCTGCTGCTTGTGCTCAGGTCCGGCATATACGTAAAGTTTCTTGATCATCTGTCTGCCGAGGGGTCCCTTCGGAAGCATGCCCTTGACTGCAAGCTCGATTACCTGCTCAGGCTTCTTTGCAAGCTTCTCAGCAAGAGTCTGCTCCTTCATACCGCCGACATAATCGGAGTGATGATAGTAAACCTTCTGCTGAAGCTTCTTACCGGTAACCTTGATCTTGTCAGCATTGACAACAACTACGAAATCTCCGGTATCGATGTGCGGTGTATAGGTCGGCTTCTTCTTTCCTCTTAAGATCGATGCGATCTCGGAAGATAAACGGCCCAATGTATGTCCTGTAGCGTCAACTACATACCATTTTCTCTCAATGTTTGATGGACTTGCCATAAAACTCTTCATGGTATTTCCTCCTTATAGTACGATATCTCGATTCTGATCTGTATGAGACGTCCATGTGATGTCCGGGCACACTTTGGTCTCGGCTCCGCAACCTGTGGGAAATCAGGTCACGAAAAAACGCCTGAATAAATCAAGCTTTCATATTCTACTATATGAAAGCCCGATTGTCAATCTTTTTCTATAGATTCATATGGATGCATCGCGAAAGCTGTCCGGCGTAGAACTCGCCCATATTAAGCATCTGCCAAGTCATGCCGCAGACCACAAATCCGTACACCTCATTTCCGTAGAAGAGCGGATAGGCGGTAAGTCCTCTGCCCTCATAGATCAGTTCCTCACGACAGAAGATGTCGGAAAGCGCCGTATCCCGGCGTTCCTCGGGCAGTACGTAAGGCTCGCCGTTGCGTGTCACGCACACCAGATTGATGCGGTCGGAGAACTTGTGATCCTTCTTTCCGTCATATATGTAGGGTTCGGAGAACATGAACAGCCCGGCGTTCGAAAGTCCGATCCTGCTGAAATTCTCGACGATCGTTGTCAGATCACCCGGCGCATGGTCCATAAAGCCGGATGTTTCGACCTGAAAGTCAAAGATGCGGTTTCTTCCGTCGTTCACATGTCTGCTCTCCGTATTCCTGCGGATAAACTGCGAACGGATGGCGTGATCCCGCGCCATGGAAAACAGGCGGTTGTTTTTATGGTTGATGTAGATGGAATTCTGATCGACATTCAGAGCACCCTGCAGTCTGCCGAGACTTTGAATGAATTTGTTGGCGTCCGTATACATCATCGCGCCGTTGTCGAAAAAGATCTCGATCAGTTCGGCAATCTCCCAGAATGTCTCCTCACTCATAAAGCGATTCTTCTTCGCCAGAAGCATACGAGAGATAAATTCGAAGAAAAGTCGTCTTAAATTGATGGCACCCGGTTCGATGATCTCATTCTTGTAACGATAAAAGCAGTCGTCAAACATGCGGTAAATGAAGTCGTGATCAGCGGTAAGCATCTCCATCGTCGTGTACTGGTACATATTGTAACGAAGAGACTCCCTGCCGTACAATCTCGTGGGAACCGTTGCGGACTCGACTTCCTTGCCGTTCATCTTCATCATCAAGAGCTCGATGGCCCGCTGTCCCAAAGTGATCTCCGCAGAGCCGACCGACGCCAGCGGCGGAATCATATCACCTGCCATCTGTGTATTATCGAATCCGAAGACATAAACATCCCTGCCGGGTACAAGCCCGCGGCGCTTCATCTCCTGATATAAGCCGAATGCAGTCTGATCGTTCACGCAAAAGACTGCCTGCACGTCAGGATTGCGGTCAAGCAGTGCTTTGGACGCCGCTTCGGATGCAATATTCATCTCTGTGGGTTCGTAACAATTCTCATCAAAGGTGAGATTCAGACTCTCCAGACATCTTTTGAAGATATCCTTTCGCTTCTGTGCATCCGCGTTGTCATCGCGGCCGCCGAGCATGCAGAGTTTGTTCACGCCCTTGATATTCACCAGGTATTCGATGGCTTCGCGGATACCTGTTTCATTGTCGTAATTTACCGTGGTTTCGCCCTCACGGTCCAACGCCACAAAGACCTTGGGAATCTTCGGATCCAGTCCGTGCAAAAGCCCCTCCGCACCGGGGATCGTCAGAATCATACCATCAAACTGGCAATCCGCCTCCAGCTGATAGATGGTATTGTAGACCAGGTTGTACTGATGCTTCTTATCTGCCGGATCCTCGCTCCCGTCATATCTTCCCGCAACCACCACCAACCGGAAATCCGGTCTGCCGATCATTGCGTGCGCCACACTGTGGATCACTTCCTTGGAAAAGTCGGTAAAAGAATCCTCAACGATCAAACCTATTGTTTTTAAACTGTCCGATCTGTTTTTCATTTAGTTGATCTCCGTTGAAGGTCTGGAAAAATAGTAACCCTGCAGGCAGTCCACATTGTAGAGCTTGAGTTTGTTGCAGATTTCCTCGTTCTCCACAAATTCGGCCACCACGCGGATGTCGCGGTCCGAAAGGTCCTTCCATCCCATGATCAATGCCACAAGTTTTTCGGATTCGGAATCGTTGCAGCAGTTGCGAACGATCGAACCGTCGATCTTGATGTAGTCCGAATGAATACTGGTCAGGTGTTGCAGATTGGAGTATCCCGCACCGAAATCGTCGATGGATATCAATCCGCCGTAGCGATGTATATTGTCCACAAAACGAACCAGGCTGTTGTAATCATCCACATCCTCGTTCTCTAAGATCTCAAATACAAAATTGCCGGGATGCGCCACCGTGGAAAGGAAGTCATAAATATAATTGATGATCTCCTCGTTCTTGATATCTCTCATGGAGAGATTAATGCTGACGCTCCTGTCCTCAATATCCTTGAACCGCTCAAATACCTTTCGGATCATCGTGATCGAAAGGGAATCGTAAAGCAGTCCGTAAGCTCTTGCCACATCCAGGAACTCGCCCGGATAATAGATCCTTCCGCTCTCATCCTCCAGACGCATCAGCGACTCGTAGTGGCGGATCGTATTCTCCTTGCTGTCGTAAATTCCCTGATAGTGTGGAATCACCTTATCGTGAGCGAGCGCATAGTTGATCACGTTCACCATGTGGTATCTCTCGCGCATGATCTCCGCATCCGGATTGGATTCACGCACGCTGTGCACGTGGAACTGTACATTCTTTTTCATCATCTCGACGCGTGCCGCGCTGTATACGTTGCGGACGCTTTCGACACTGCAGTCGTTTAACACGCAGAAGACAGGCACGATAGCGATATCTTCCTCCGTAAAACGCGAGAGTTCCTTCTGAAGCTCGCGCATATCCTTCGAGAAGTTGTAAAGGGAAACCATATAGGACGGCGCCGCGATCACGATCTCCCACCTGTCGAGGAGGTAGAATCTGTATCTCTTGCTTCTCGCAAACTTTGCGCATTTGTTCATATAGTTCTTGCGCGTAGCAGCGATCATCTGATCGGAGAACACCAGGCGCATACCCGTCGTATCAAGTACGTTGATGACGCAGATCCTGTCATAGCCGCGCAGGCTGATATCCATATTCAGCGCCGCTTCGTTCAGGAACTCCTCCTCTGCGTAGAGGATCTTGTTTTCAAACTTGCTGATAAATTCCTTCAGACGATCCGCCACCGCGTAGTTTTCTTCACGCTCGAGGCGATCCTCCATCACCGTCAGGTAGTCGATCAATTTGCGGTTGTCGGTCTTTAAAGTCGCCGTATGCGACAGCACATAGGGATTGTACTGCTGGACTGCAGGAGCCTCGCCCACCGCCGATACGCCAAAAGCGCAGTTGGCAAATGTATTGCGGCCGTTCGCCCATACGAACTCGCCCTCGGTGATACAGCCGCACATATTGGAATTCTCATATATGGAAAGTTCCCACTTTACACAGTTGGAGTAAAGCATCGATCTTGCGGTACAAGAGTAGCCGAAGATTGTCTCGGCCTTCTCAAAGTTTTCGATCTTTTCAAACAGCGTACGGTTATCGGAGACCATCTTCCGATCATAGATGAAGGCACGCTTGATTCTCTTTCCGGCGGTAACATTGTGATTTGCGGACAGAAAGTCCTCGGAATAAAGCATCAGAACAGGAACATCGTCTGTCCCTGCATATACATAGGGAAACAGGACCGCAAGTTCGGGATGCTCGCGAACATCGTCGCCGATGTCCTCCCTGAACTTCTCGGGCGCGGGCACGCCGTCTATGGCAAGCACCTTCGCACCGTCTGTCTTTGTAACCTCCATCTCGTCGCCGATCACACACGCACCCGTTGCATAGGAGGATACACTCTCCACGCGACGTCCGCTGATCGATGCAACCATCAGACTTTCTTCCGACCAGCCCGTCTCATCGAACACAAAGCCCGACTCCGAAAAACTGTCCACAGCGATGGCAGGGGCATTGGCGACACCGCCGATCATCTGCACACCCGGGAAGTAGTCATTGGTTGTCTCCGCAAAGTCGTAGACGTCGCTGTACTTTCCGGTAACAAAACTAAGCAGCATCTTCGTGTCATCGCGAATCACCTCTTCGTCCATCTTTCGACACAGTATATCGGGAGAAAGCAAAAGCCCGCTCTCCGGATCCTTGAAATCAATCCGGGCAGACTTGATCTTTCCTTCATTCATCCTGGTGACGGAAATCACGCACTGATCATGAAGCAGTCTTCCCCCGCTTATGACAGCGGACGTGCTTGTACCGAAAATTCTGGCTTTCGGAGCCAGTGATTTGATGAATGCAGCCAATTCTACGGCCTCATCACCCTTGTGAATTGCAGTATGGATTCTGATAAGAATATCGCCCTTCTCGCGCTCGAGCATCAGCTGATTGAAGGTCTCTGCGAGCTTGGCTTTTGAAACAAATTGAAAATTCCATGTAAACATAGCGTAACCCCCGGCTCCCGGATCCTCGTTTCGCACCCCGCCGTCCGAGTGATCCACCGTTATGCGTCTTCGTTACCCCCTCAGATAACAGAAGCCACGCATACACGTTTATTGTACATCTTCCGATCGGTTTTCGTCAAGATAATCAATGCCCACCAGAGTGAGTCCGCAAGCCTCTGCTTTCGGACCCGCAACAGCCCTGTCACATGCCTCGAGAATCTCTTTTACATGCTCGGGCGGATACATGTTCATACCGCATTTTAAAAGCGTTCCCATGATGATGCGAACCATATTGTACAGGAATCCGGTTCCGCGGATCGTCATGATGATCATCTTCCCCTCGCGACGAAAAGAGATCTCCGTCACCTTTCGCACCGTACTTTCCACCTGAGTTCTCGGCGTACAAAAGGATTTGAAGTCGTGCTCTCCTACCAGATAAGCGGCCGCCTTCTCCATCTTTTCCACATCGATCTTGAAGTAGACGAATTTGGAGTAGAGCCTGACGATGGGATTGGGAAATGTATCATTCCATATCCTGTATTCGTAAGTCTTGATGGTATCGCAGTATCTCGGATGGAAGTCCGGCGCCACCTCGCGGGAATCCGTAATCCTTATATCATCCGGAAGCCTCTGATTAAGCGCAAACGAGATCTTCTCTGCCGGTATCCGTGTCTCCGTATCAAAGACCGCCACATTGCCGAGCGCATGCACGCCGGAATCCGTACGACTCGCACCGATCACTGTGATCTCCTCGGCAAGAAGCCTTGACAGTTCTCTGTTTAAAACCTCTTCGATGGTGATCCCGTTCTTTTGAATCTGCCACCCGCAGTAATTTGTACCGTCATATGCAACGATGAGTTTGACTCTCTTCATAATACCGTCCTTTAAAACCTGATGATCATCCAAATCGATACGCCGATCACGGCAAGCAACACAAGATAGGCAGCATAGTCCGCTCCCTTATATCGAAGCGGGTGCAGCTTCGTCCTGCCCTTGCCTCCCCGATAGCACCTTGCCTCCATGGCGTCCGACAGCCGTCCCGCACGGTCAAACGCACTTTGGAAGAGGGGAAGTAGCAACTGTTTCATGCGTCGGATGAATCCCCTGATTCCACCGCCTCTTTTCGAAAGTCCTCTTGCGGCCTGCGCTGTCATGATATGGTTTAACTCCGACAAAAGCACCGGGATAAACCTGAGGGCGATCGTGATGCCCATGGCGACATTTCCCGAGAGGTGAAAGCATTTCTCAAATCCGTCATTTAACTCCGAAGGAGTGGTCGTGTACATGAGAAGCGACGCAACACCGATCATCAGAAACATCCGCCAGATCAGAAACGCCGTTTTTACAACGCCTTCCTCCGTCACCGTGAAGGGTCCGAGGGAAAACAGTGTCCGTCCGTAAGTAGTAAATGCACTGATCGCCGATCCGAAGATGACAAGCAGAGCAACCCCCGTCATCCCCTTCATCATGTGTCGAAGCGGAACACGCGAAAGCAAGAGTGCCAGCGCAAATACCGCCGTCAGCGTCCCGTACAAAACCGGGTTTCTGTCAGGGATCAAAAGCAGGATCATGCAGATCACATAGCGGATCTTCACCCTGGGATCCAGGCCGTGTATGCCCGATGCTTCGCTATAGTATTGTCCTATGGTTACATCCCGAAGCATGCGCGTCTTATTTCCTCCGCAATTTCATCCTCGCCTGCCGCAGCAAGATCAACCGGCAGGCCCTCTTCATACAGCCTGTACAAGAGTTTTTCGGCGA
>CAMOHF010000050.1 GCA_946614685.1 uncultured Clostridia bacterium
CATAAAACACCTCGTGGGGTGCGCCCGTACCGGCGACCTTGCCTTCCTCCAGGCGAATCACCCTGTCAGCATATGCTGATACGCTTTCCACATCATGGGTGACGACTATGATAGTGATGCCCGCTTCGCGATGCAGGGAGTCCATCAGCGCAAGCATCTCCTCCCTGCCCTCAGGATCCATACCCGAAAGCGGTTCATCCAGAATCAGATACTCCGGTTCCATCGCAAGCACGCCTGCGATCGCAGCCCTTCGCTTCTGACCGCCGGAAAGCGACGATACGGGAAGGTCATATACATCCTGTGAAAGTCCAACCAGTTCAATACACTGATACGCCCGCTTTTCGGCCTCGATCTCGGACACGCCGAGATTTCTCGGTCCGAAGATCACATCCTCGTATACATTCTCCGCAAAGAGCTGATGCTCCGGGTACTGGAATACGTAACCGATCTTCTTTCGGATTTCTTTCGCAGAGGTCGACCGGTCAAAAAGATCCATCCCGTCCACATAGACCGTACCCTCCGCAGGTTTCCCGATACCGGAAAGCACCGATAGGAGCGTGCTCTTTCCGGAGCCGGTGGCACCCACGATCGCCACGTACTCTCCCTTGCCGACGGAGATACTCACGTCGGAAAGCACGCAGTTCTTCCCATAGCGAAACGATACGTGATCCGCAAGGATCGCCTGGGCCGGAGACACTTTTACAGCCGCGGGTGTCCTCTTCGGAAGCCGCCTTTCCACTCCGAATTTCGACGGATAACGCCTCTTCATCTCCTCCACGATCCCGCGCACCGAATTTGCATTTCCCCTCGGGATCACGCCTGATGCGGCAAGACGGCCCGCCAGACGACGCGCCGCAGGAAGTGTGAGTCCGCTTGCGGCAAGCTTCGCCTCTTCGGAAAGCACGCGGTCTCTTCTGCCCGCAAGCACCATACGTCCCCGGTCCATCACATAGACGATGTCCGATGCGAGAAGCAGGTTCATATCGTGTGTGATCCAGATCACCGTGATACCCTTCTCCTTCGCAAGCCGCTTCATCATGACGACAAGTTCCTTCGCGCTCTTCGGGTCCAGCATGGAAGTCGCCTCGTCAAGGATCACGGTACCGGTCCCCATCGCAAGCACGCCGGCCACAGCCACCTTCTGCTTCTCTCCGCCCGAAAGTGCCGAAACCGGCTTGTCGTACGCATCCTCCATCCCGACTGCGGCAAGGGCCGCTTTTACCCTTCCTGCAAGTTCCGCCTCCGGCACGCCGATATTCTCGGCGCCGAACGCCACATCTTCGCAGACAACACTTCCCACGATCTGGTCTTCCGGATTCTGAAACACCATACCCACGTGTGTCCGGACCTCGTACTTATTTTCCTCGAGGAGGGCGTCGAGTCCGTCCACTTCCACTGTTCCCTCGATAGGGAGCAAAAGTCTGTTTAATATCCTGGCAAATGTAGTCTTTCCGGATCCGTTTCTTCCGACGATCGCGATCATATCCGCCTTGTCGGCATCGAAACGAATCCCGCGGATGGCACTGACCATATCCGTCAGGTGCTCCTCCTCGTCTCTCGTAAAGTATTCAAATGTCAGGTCTCTTACGTTGATCAAAGCGCCCACTCCGAAAATTTCCGTATAATAAACAACTGCCATGTGAGTATATCACATGGCAGTTTGTCATTTCAATTCTTTTGCTTATACAAGCTCAAGGATCACCTTCATAGCTCCGTCACCGCGACGCTCGCCAATCTTGATGATTCTGGTATAACCGCCGTTTCTGCCGGCATACTTTGTTCCGTACTCCTCGAAGAGCTTTGCTGTAAGGTCGATCTTCTTGGTTCCTGCCTTCTTGCCTGCTGCATCTGCCGGAACCTCTACTACAGGGTAGAGAACCTTGAGCATCTGTCTTCTTGCATGAAGTCTGGAAGGCTGATCCTTCTTAACCTTCTTCTCAACGGTATCGTACTGAGTTACCTTCTTACCGTCAACAACTTCCTTGATACGCTTGCCATCCTTATCCTTCTTGGCAACCTTAGCGGATACGGTAACCTCATCGAAGTTATCCTTCTCCTTCACAGCAAGTGTGATAAGGTGCTCAGCGATCTTTCTTACTTCCTTGGCACGTGCCTCGGTGGTCTCGATCTTTCCGTGATAAAGAAGCTGTGTTACCTGGTTGCGAAGAAGTGCCATTCTCTGATCGGACTTCTTACCAAGCTTTCTGTACATTGCCATAATTTCCTCCTTACCCTTTCGGGTCTTCGCTTTGCTTACTGATTCATGACTGTGTCATCCTTCGGCTTAAGCGGTGCATGAATCTCTTACTCCTCGCTGTTCTTTAAAGAGAGGCCGAGATCCTTTAACTTAGCCAGAACCTCATCGAGGGACTTACGTCCTAAGTTTCTGACCTTCATCATATCGTCAGGTGTCTTGTTGGTGAGCTCTTCAACAGTGTTGATGCCCGCTCTCTTCAAGCAGTTGAAGGAACGAACGGAAAGCTCGAGCTCATCAATGTTCATCTCAAGAACTTTTTCTTTCTCATCATCGGTCTTCTCAACCATGACATCAACTGTCTTGGCATTCTCGGAGAGGTCGATGAAGAGGCTTAAGTGCTCGGAAAGTACCTTCGCCGCAAGGCTCACTGCCTCATCGGGAGGAAGGGTACCGTTGGTGAACACGTCGAGTGTTAACTTATCGTAGTCGGTGATCTGACCTACACGGGTATTCTCAACCGTGAGGTTTACACGCTCTACGGGTGTGTAGATGGAATCTACAGCGATCGCATCGATGGAAGAATCAAGATCCTTGTTCTTGTCAGATCCGACATAACCACGACCGTTGGTGATCATAAGCTCCATCTCAAGCTTTGCATCTGCGCCGGAGAGGTTCGCGATCACAAGATCCGGATTTAAGATCTCGAGATCTCCGTCTACCTGAATATCTCCTGCTGTAACGGTGCAATCACCTGATGCTTCAATGTATGCTGTCTTGATCTCGTTGCTGCTGCTGTTATTCTTGATGCAGAGCTCCTTGATGTTCATGACAATCTCGGTCACATCCTCTTTTACGCCGGGGATGGATGAGAACTCATGGAGCACACCCTTGATCTTCACGAGGCTGACTGCCGTACCGGGAAGAGATGACAACATGATCCTTCTGAGTGAATTTCCGAGCGTGATACCATAACCGCGCTCTAAGGGTTCTACTACGAACCTGCCGTACTTGTTATCCTCTGATACTTCTACAATCTCAATTCTGGGTTTCTCAAATTCAAACACGTCTGCCCCTCCTTCTTACTAAGTGTCCGGTCAATCTTGTTGATTACTTGGAATACAACTCGACGATCAGGGTCTCGTTGACAGGTACGTCAATCTGCTCTCTTAAGGGACGCTCAAGTACGGTTCCCGAGAAGGAATCGAGGCTTGACTCTATCCATGCGGGAGTTGTAACGCCCTTATTAGCTTCTGCGATATCCTTATATCTCTGAAGAGACTTGCTCTTCTCTCTGATCTCAATCTTGTCGCCGGCACTTACCTTGTAAGAAGGGATGTTTACACACTTGCCATTTACAAGTACATGCTTGTGATCTACGATCTGTCTTGCTTCACGTCTGGTTCTTGCGAATCCCATACGGAATACTACGTTATCAAGTCTGGACTCGAGCAGGATCATAAGGTTGGGACCTGCCTGTCCGGGCATTCTCTCTGCCTTCTCGTAGAGGTTACGGAAGGGCTTCTCAAGCATACCGTAGATGAATTTAGCCTTCTGCTTCTCGCGGAGCTGAAGTCCGTACTCACTTATCTTACGGCTTGATCTTACAAGTCTTCTCTTAGACTTTTTATTGACACCTAAAACTGCAGGCTCAAGATCGAGAGACCTGCATCTCTTTAATATCGGGGTTCTATCTACTGCCATTTCTACACCTCCTGATTAGACTCTTCTTCTCTTGGGCGGACGACATCCGTTATGAGGCACGGGAGTTACGTCCTTGATGCTGATAACCTCAAGTCCGCAAGCAGAAAGTGCACGGATTGCTGCTTCTCTGCCTGAGCCCGGTCCCTTGACCATAACATCGATTGTCTTCAGTCCATAGGGAATTGCTGCCTTAGCTGCTGTCTCAGCTGCCATCTGAGCTGCATATGGAGTAGACTTTCTGGAGCCTCTGAAACCAAGGCCGCCAGCACTTGCCCAAGATAATGCATTACCTTCGGCATCTGTAAGTGTAACAATTGTATTGTTGAAAGAAGACTGAATATGTGCCTGTCCGCGCTCAACGTTCTTTCTGACGCGCTTCTTTGCTGTCTTCTTAGCGGTTGCCTTACCAGCCATTATATTATCCTCCTATTATTCGACTTACTTCTTCTTGTTCGCTACAGTCTTCTTCGGACCCTTGCGTGTACGCGCATTGGTCTTGGTCTTCTGTCCACGTACGGGAAGACCCTTTCTGTGACGGATGCCTCTGTAGCAGCCGATTTCCTGGAGACGCTTGATATTGAGCGCGATCTCTCTTCTCAAATCACCCTCTACTACCTGAGAAGCGTTGATAACCTCTGACAGTCTCTTAACTTCGTCATCTGTCAGATCACGTACTCTGGTATCCGGGTTTACTTTTGCTTCGTTAAGAATTCTTGTTGCTGAAGTTCTTCCTATACCATAGATATAGGTAAGTCCAATCTCGACACGCTTATCTCTGGGTAAATCAACACCTGAAATACGAGCCATTCTAAATACCTCCGTAAAATACTGGTCTCTCGCTCATCCCGATCCGGGGTATCTTCTATAAAAATATAGAAGGTGAAATGCATACCTTGCTTCGGAACAAAGCCTGAACATACTATATTGCGTCCGGGAAATGACACCCCGACGCTTAAGAATTAGCATCCAATGATGCTACAGCCGCTAAATTTGTGTGTGAAAAGGCGCATTAACCCTGGCGCTGCTTGTGCTTGGGGTTCTCGCAGATAATACGAATACTGCCTTTTCTTTTAATGACTTTGCACTTGTCGCAAATCGGTTTTACTGATGCTCTAACCTTCATTAAAATGCACTCCTTTCAAAAAAGTCCGCTACGAATAACCATCTTAGCATTTTTTATAATAGAATGCAAGCACTTTTTTCGTGCCGCACTTTATTTCGCTCTCCATGTGATACGACCCTTGGTAAGGTCGTAGGGTGAAAGCACTACGGTAACCTTGTCTCCCGGAAGAATCTTGATGTAGTTCATCCGAAGCTTACCACTGATGTGTGCAAGCACCTTGAGTCCGTTCTCTAATTCTACCTGAAACATGGCGTTGGGAAGCTTCTCAAGTACAACGCCTTCCATCTCGATCTCATCTGCCTTCGGCATATTCAAATCCTCCTACAATTTAATTCCTTCAGCCCTTGAAAGGATCACGGGCTTTCCTTCAGTGATCAATACGGTGTTCTCGTAATGAGCCGCCAGCGAACCGTCCGCTGTTACGACTGTCCAGTCATCATCCAGAAACTCGACCGCGCAGCTCCCTGCCGTGTTCATCGGCTCGATGCAGATGACCATGCCGGGTTTTAACTTCGGTCCTTTGAAGAGTCTCGGGAAATTCGGAACTTCCGGTTCTTCATGCATTTCCTGTCCGATGCCGTGACCCGCAAGTTCTCTTACGGATCCGTATCCTCGTGAAACCACATATCGAAACACGGCTCTTGATATATCTCCGATCCGATTGCCTGCGACGCAGTAACGAAGCCCCTCAAAGAAACTTTCCTTCGTCACGTCGATCAATCGTTTCGCTTCATCGCTGATCTCGCCCACCCCGTAGGTTCTGGCCGAGTCCGCGTGATATCCCTGATATGCTACAACCGTATCCAGGCTGACGATGTCCCCATCCGCAAGGATGGTTTTTTTGTTCGGAATCCCATGTACGACCTCGTTGTTCACGGATACGCACACAGATGCGGGATAGCCTTCATACCCCAGACAGGCCGGCACGCCGCCGTAGCTTCGGATCACTTCCTCGCCCAGCTTGTCAAGGTCGTATGTTGATATGCCCGGTTGTATCGCTTTTCTCATCTCATCATGCGCGATGGCGAGGATTCGCCCCGCCTCGCGCATCAGTGAGATCTCTCCCTTTGATTTCAAGGTGATCAGCATGATGTCACCTTTTTAGCCGAGGATTGCAACGATCGCAGCAAATACATCGTTCATATCCACTGTACCGTCTACCTCTTTTAATTTGCCCTTGCCGTCATAGTAATCGATCAACGGCTGGGTCTGCTCGTGATATACGGAAAGACGGTTTAATACAGTCTCCGGCTTATCGTCATCACGAAGGATGAGCTCCTTGCCGCAGGTATCGCAGATGCCTTCCTGCTTGGGAGCATTATACTTGATGTGGTAGGTTGCACCGCAGCCGACACATGCGCGTCTGCCGGACATACGATTCACGATGTTCTCATCGGGAACCTCTACGTTGATCGCGTAGTCGATGTCCTCACCGTTTGCAGCAAGTGCAGCGGAAAGTGCCTCTGCCTGAGGGATGGTTCTGGGGAAACCGTCAAGCACGTAACCGTTTGCGCAGTCAGCCTCTTTAAAGCGGTCCATAATGAGGTCTACAACCAGCTCGTCGGGTACAAGCTCGCCCTTGTCCATGTACTGCTTTGCCTTGGCGCCAAGCTCCGTACCGTTCTTGATGTTCGCTCTGAAGATGTCACCGGTGGAGATATGAGGGATGCCATACTTGCTTGCGATCATTTTCGCCTGTGTACCTTTTCCTGCGCCGGGGGCGCCTAACATAATTATCTTCATAACCGTACCTCCCAATCATTTCTTTACAAAAGCGGAATAGGAATGTACCAAAGGTACACTCCTGTCCGCAATAGTCCTTACTTAATCTGTCAGGAAACCGCTGTAGTTTCTGACGATCATTCTGGATTCGATCTGCTTGATCGTCTCGATTACGACACCGACGATAATGATCAGTGATGTACCACCGAAGGATACATCCGCGCCGAACCAACCGTTGAAGAAGATCGGGATCAGTGCGACGATGATCAGTCCGCAAGCGCCGACGAATACGATGTAATTTAAGATCTTGTTGA
>CAMOHF010000051.1 GCA_946614685.1 uncultured Clostridia bacterium
AATACGGATACCTCGTCTCGTCCCGGATGGATGGCGGTCAGATAGATACTCTTCTCGTCGGTGGTAAGTCCGGTCACATCCATATCCTTACCGATCACAAGATAATCGGTCATGGAGTTGATGATCAGATCATCATCGAAATATACCAGGCGGTATGCAGTGACTTTCTTGTCTTCGTACTTCTTTTCTTCGGAAAACAGCGCGTAGACGCCTCCGTCATAGGCGAGCTTTTTAACGCTTGCATTCGAGAGTACATCTCTCTTTCCCGCATACCATGCACGATCGATGGATCCGGTCCAGGAGAGTTTGTAAATCACCGCCTGATCATAGCAATTATCACTGATATAGACCCGCTCGTCCGAAACCGTGTATCCCTGTGCGGTTGTAAGACCTTCGGTAGTCTTGCCGGACGGGAAGAAATACAGTCCGAGCAATATACCCATTAGCAACGTCCATATCGAACATAAAATTATGACTGTCTTTTTCATACGAAGTTAACCCCTACTGTAGTAAACTCTCGGTTCCGATCTTGTCAAAGCTGTTAATAAAAAGTCGAAGCCAAGGCACATCTCCGAATAAGAGCTGTGTGATAAATGATAAA
The DNA here is from genome assembly GCA_946614685.1 of uncultured Clostridia bacterium. GTDB lineage: Bacteria > Bacillota > Clostridia > Lachnospirales > Lachnospiraceae > Coprococcus_C. The sequence continues at coordinate 602 of CAMOHF010000051.1, forward strand.
ATCACAAACAGTGCCAGGAGGATACTGACCCACAAGAGGACCTTGAACAGCCTGTCCTTGTTCCTTCGAAACCACTGTTTGATCCTTGCGCCGAGTCCTGTCTTTTGCTTGGGCACGGCCGTGATCCTGACATCCTTGTATAGCTCCACGAATCTGTTGTAGCTCTGCTTTGATGTCTTTTTTTCGAGCAGTTTTAAGCTGCTTGTCTGTCGTCCTTCCTTCGGCCGAAGGAGATTCAGGAGAATGGATGCACACATAACGGTACAATCCCTCTCCGTCCGGAAGGGTTCCAACTTGGACAGGTCGATCATGTAGCCCAGATAGATTGAGCCGTCCCGTGACAGATGTAATTGTTCCTGTGAAAGGATCAGGTATAAGATCGGCCAGGGAAGGCCCGAGCTCATACATGCAATGATCGTATTGATGCAGATATCCTCACACTCGGAAAGTGAAAGCATATCCGGTCTGTAGAACGAATAAAGCGGGCGTTCCTTTACATACGGAAAGACGATGATCTGCATCTCCCCGTCGGAAAAACAGTCCACGAAAAAGTCTCCGTCGCGCTCCGTCTCCTCACATACAGTTAAAAAACGGCGCACAACAGTATGGTCCTTCACGCAGATCACTGTGTAAAGACCGCCACCTTTGTCATTAAGATTTCTGCAGACATAAAGCTCATTCTGTTCGCTCTTTGCTACAAGACGAATAGTTTTGAGCCGCATTTTCCGTGATTGAAAAACCATCGATTATTCATTACCCTTCTTTTTAACAATGGCATATGCGTAGGTACATACAAGCGGCATATCCGTACAATAGATGCAGATCTCGTACACACCCTCTTTGTTCGGTGCGGTATAGACACCGTCTGCCGTAATCTCTCCGCTTCCGGGCTCCGTGAGCTCGTAGGCGATGGAAACAGCGTCCATATTGTGATACTCCACTCCGAAGAAGTGGCTCTCCTTCACGCCGAGCACAACAGTGGGTGTCACTGCGGAGATGCTCTTTCCTCCGGCATCTTCCATAAGTTCCAGATCGTTGCCGGCCGGGAATCTTATAGCTACCCAGCGATAAGTAAGCATCAGGTAGTCAACATTCTCAAGCAGCTTCGCCGCTACGATAAAGCTGCCCTTGTCGTTTAAGACACGAATTGCAGTCTCGGCATTCACAACGTTGCTCTGCTCGCCCTCGAAAAGCTCGGGGTTGCCGAAGATGGTATTCTTGGTGCTTGAGGATACCGTCTGATCTTCATTGATGAACTCGTATCCCACATCAACGTATACATTGCCCTTGCCGAGTCCGTGCATGATCTCTCCCGAGTAGTAGATCTCACCCTTTCTGGGATTCTCGTTTAGGGGAATCTCAAGAACACCGGTTGCAAGCTGCATCTGCGGCGTCTCCGTGCGCACGGGTTGTGCTTCCGGAATATGGCTCACGACGGTTTCCTTCTCAGCGATATCCGCCTGCTTGGTGAAGAAATCCATATAGCCTTCGCGGATGACTTCCTGCGCCGGGGCGGTCACGTAGTGTTTTACGCCCTGCTCTACCACATCCTCAATGATGTAAGCCTGATCGGTACGAACCAGCGTAAGGTCCGCAAGTCGAATGAAATCCCCCTGGCTTCCGACGCTCTTCATCTCCAGATTCATGCGACCGATCTCGTTGGTAACGAGCTCGCGGGGAGCAACGTCCGAAAGCATCACTCGAATGGAGAAATTCTCGGGAACGGAAACCGCTTCGTCATTCTCGTAGCCTGACGCCGAACCGCTCTTTAAGATGATGTTGGTTTCATTGGTCGGAATATCCTGCGCGATCATCCAGTAATCGAAATCTGCAGATCTGCCCGCAGCAAGACCGAGATTCTCGATATCCACCACGATCTCGTGATCACCCTTGGCGGATACGAATGCGGGAATCTGCAGTGTTCCGCGATAGGTGAGCCGTACATCCTGCGAGGAAAGCTTGGTCACGCGAAGCTGCGCTTTTACCTGTCTGCCACGGCTTACGGTTGCGGGAATTGTGAAATCTATGCGGAAATTGTCATCGGAAAATAAAGTTTCCTTCGCGAAGAATTCAGACTCCATCTCGAAGGATAAGGGAATGTCTTCTCTGTCCATCAGGAAGATGCGGTAGCCCTCGGAGATACGATTGTACTCGTAATCCTTGTCTGCCCCTGCCTGATTTACAGCGTAAACGGTGTGTACTTCCTTCTCCTCGTAAGCAAGGCACAAGGACACATCGCTGGTTTTTAAGTTCTCGAATCCGTCGATGGCGGAAAGCTTCTTTACAACGGAGGAATCAATAACGATCTCGCGACCCATACCATCGATCGCAACACCGCTCTCAACCAGTATGGAGAGGTCGTCCAGACTGAAAACGCCGAGTCCGCATACGATACCGGCACCATACATCATGGAGTTTAAGAATCTTCTTTTGTTGTTGAAGTAGGTCTGCTCGGCCAGGAAATCAGCACTGGTCAGCATCTTGCCCGCATAGTAGCGGTTTCTTTCGAATGGATAGAGCTTGTTATTGTTCATAGTTTCTTCCTTTCCTGATGACTCATCATAAAAGTCCGCAATTTCCCAAAGTTTATTGTATCTTTTGTTTGGTCACACTTCAGTCACATTGGCCCTTATATTTTCTTAAGATCCTGCATCAGACTGCCGTTCGTGATCTCCGACCAGCTGTACTGACTCATGTACTCTCCGTGATAACTTCGTGTTACCGCCTTGTCACCGTTTAAGTAATCGAAGTAGTCGCACGACACTTCATTCACATCGATTGCCAGGAATCCCCGCTGTCTCAGGATCACGTCCGAGTATCCGCGTTCCTGCAGGGTGTTCTTTATGTCCGCCCTGATGTTGTTCAGGTAGGATATTCTGCCTTCGTAATCGCTTTCATCCTCCCAGAGCGCCGCGATAAGCTCTCCGTTTGAAACAAAGGTTCCGTGCTTATCCACCAGGTAGGCCAGCACTTCCATACTCTTTTTGTATTTGAACTTGATGGGTTCCTCACCGTCATAGACCGAGAAATTACCAAAGGTCACGATCTTGAACTTCTTACGGTTATCCTCAATCTGATCCTTGTAGCGAAGATCTTCGAGTTCTTTTTTGATCTTGTCTGCCGTAACAGGCTTCATGATGTAGCCCGAAGCGTGCATCCCCATAGCCTCGCCCACGTACTCACTGTAGCCTGTGGTGAAGATGATGTTGATGTTGGGTCGCAGTTTCTTTAAGTCCTGTGCCAGATCAACACCGTTTACACTCCGCATCTCCACATCCAGGAAGGCGACATCCACCTTGGTGGAGTAGGCAAATTCAAGTGCTTCCGCCGCTCGCCTGAATCCTGTGATTTTGGCGTCGATATTCAGTTTCTCAAGTACGCCGATCAGATGGTCGAGCGCCGGCTTTTCGTCATCAACAGCGATGATTTCCATTAGGATCTCCCCTTTTTCTTCTCCTTCGCCGGTATCTTCACCGTAACCTTGGTTCCGCTTCCCTCGGCCGTGTAGATATCGAGCGTACCACCGCACATCAGTGCCAGTCGTTCTCTTACATTGGCAAGTCCGACATGTGCGCGCCCCTTTGTGTCCTTGGCCTTGTAGTGTGGATCATATCCCACTCCATTGTCCGTGACCGTAATGGTGAAACCCTCCTCACCCTGCGATGTGGAGATGGTCACCGTACCGCCGTCCTCGCTTCCCCGAAGTCCATGCTTTACGGCATTCTCAACCAAAGGCTGGATCGTAAGCGGAGGAACCATGAAGTCCTTCGTCTTGATGTCATATTCAACCCGGAGTTCATCCTCGAAACGAAGTTTCTCCAGATAGAGGTAATTGTTGATGTGACTGAGTTCCTGCTCGAAAGGAATGATCTGATCCGCAGACACGGAATCAAGATTCGCTCTTAAATAATCCGAGAATTCCTCGATGGCCTTCTGCGCCTGAACCGGATCCTTTTCACACAGATAATAGATCGTGTTCAGCACATTATAAATAAAATGCGGTTTGATCTGACTGAACATGATCTCGATGCGCTTACGCTCAATATCTTCTTTTTCGGATTTTTTTTTGCTGTTGGATGCAATTGTATAGATCACCATACCGAGAAAAAGACACGTAACGATGATTGCATATATAAGTTCCCAAGTCATAAGGCTTCTCCCTCAAAAAACTGCAATAATACATCGTTTATTTTATCATATCTATGACCTTCAAACAACATTTTGATACACCTTTTACCAATGCGGTGAACATGAAAAAAGGCCGTACCACACGAGGATTGGCCTTTCATTTCTGTATTTTTTTGCGTTCCCACTTTTTTCGCACTTCCGCTGCTTTTGCGATCACTTTTTCTTTCCATTTGTCATCCGGCGCATCAAGCTGATATGCCTCAAATCCATACTCTCTTCCGTAAGAACAGATCACGGACTCATCATCCACGTGAAGTGCGATCTGGTAGCGATTCGGCACCTTCTGCGGGAGGATTGTCGAACTGCCTTTCTGATTCTCTTCAAGATGGCGCATAGCATTCACGATACCGTCAAATCTGACTCCGTAACAGCGAAACAGGCCGCGGATATATCTCTCGGATCGATAGGACGAAGTATAAACCCAGACCTCATACCCCTGTCCCTGCAGCTCGCGGATCAGCTCCGGTGTTCCGAGCCGGAGTCGCTCTTTATAGATTTTGTTCATGGGAAACCTGAGCGCGGGTTCTGTCTTATGTGTGACGGGTGATACAAAGAGCACCTCATCCAAGTCAAAGCTCACGCGCATATGTTCCCAGGAATTCTCAGTTTTCTTTTTCATTCTTTCCGATTTTCTTGATCACACTGATCGCATGCTTTGACCACTTCTCCGGGGTCGCCTCAAGGGAATACTCCTCGAAGTCCTTGGATCCGCGGTGGGTGACTAAGATCATATCATTATCGATATGCAGCGTTTCCGCATAGCGGTTGTTGATCAAGGTTTCCATCTTCACGGCGTTTTCGCTTTTGTTCTTGATCGGCTTCGCCGTACCGGTGATGATACCGACCACATCCACTCCGTAACATTTGAAGAAATGTTTGATGTCATCAATGGAATAATAGTTGGACGCGTAAGTCCAGACATCGTAACCGTTCTTCGCAAGGAAGTAGAACAGTGCAGGAATACCGAGACGGATCCTCTGCTTGTGCTTGATATTGTACGGAAACCGCAGTTCTCTCTCGAGACAAGGGTCGTCCGACGGACGGAACACTACCTCATCAAGGTCAAGCGCCACACGCTTGTCATGCGCGGATGCCTCGAGCATCTTCTGCACGTCCGACTCCTGCGCCAGATTCACGATCTTGACAGGGATCTTCTTGATGCCGACCTTCATGGCCGCTGCCCATCTGTGATGTCCGTTTAATATAAGATACCCCTGCGGGCGTAGTTTTTCAACGATCAGCGGCTCATCAAACACCTGCTGATTGGTCTCGAGCGCACGTCGAAACTGCTGCTCGTATTCCGAAATGATCCGGTAACTCGGTCCCACATCCGGGAACGTAAACTCATCCTCTTCATTGGGATGAAGGCTTGTGATTGCAACATTCTTCACCATCATGCGCTCAAGCATGCCCGCCTTCACCGGATGAAAGATACCCTTTTGCTTTCCGATGTCTTCCTGTACATAAGCATCGAATTCTGTTTTAGGATTCGCCATAAACATTTCTCCTTGTGTGTCCCCTCACTTTGTAAAAAATACCATAAATCGATAACGGATACAATATTCGTAACCAATACGGTGAAAAGAATGTGCAAAGGCGCATATAAAAAGACCCCACGGCATGCCGCGGGGCCTTTGAAAAAACTATGATTACTTATCTGCGATTGCTGCCTGTACTGTTATTGCTCATAGTGGGGACTTTTTCGCTATGACTTTTAACATCTGCACCGGTAGGCCTTTTACTTAGCGTAAGTTTCTTACTGTGTTTAGCTGTTTGATCCATAAAATGTTCTACAGCAATCTTTTTTTCTCCCTCCGTAGAGCATCTTCCTGAATTGACAAACCAAATATAGCGATTGTCACTTTCGTGGACTACTTGATAAATGTACTTATCGAGAATTTCCCTGCTAATGGTTTCTTTATCGAAGTCAACCAGTTCGTTGAGGAATTCCCGAATTTCACTTAACCTCCCTTCTTTGTCAGATTCATCCGGCACTCCGGCAGCAGCCAGCTCGTTGATTTTGGCTTTTGTTTCAGCAATTTCTCCATCAACCTTTTTCTTCATCATGGCAAAGTCAGTCTTGCTTATTTCGCCATCGGCCCGCATAGAGATTAGGGCAAGCTTTTTGTTGTTTAGCTTCTCCAGCTTATCACCTAGCGTCTGCACCAGCTTTTCGTTGTTTGTCGGGGCATCGTAGCTTTCTTCGATAATCTTGCAAGCG
>CAMOHF010000052.1 GCA_946614685.1 uncultured Clostridia bacterium
TTCCATCTCGGTTCCGTCTTCATCCTGTATGGATTCGACCTTCATCTCATAATTCGAACCGTCGAATCCCATGGCGGAGATGGTCTCTCCCACCAAGAATTTGTTCTTTTGAGGAAAATGTACGCGTCCTTGGGCGTCGATTTTTTCAATGGTGCCGATAAAGACAGCGCCCTCAACGTAAGTATTGTTCTCGTATACCTGGGAGGTTTCATCCGGCCGTCCGAAATAAAACCCTGTGGTAAAGCTCCGGTAGGTGCAGGCCGAGATCTCGTCCATGTAATAGTCAAGCCTGCTTCTGTACAGTTCCTCCGACGTATAGTAATCATCGATGGCCTGACGGTAGGTTCTGGTTACCACAGCCGTGTAAAGCGCCGTCTTCATGCGTCCTTCGATCTTGAAGGAATCGATTCCTGCCTCGACAAGCTCCGGTATATGTCCCACCATGCACAGGTCCTTGGAATTCATGATATAAGTGCCGCGGTCGTCCTCTTCGACGGGAAGGTACTCGCCCGGCCGCTCGCTTTCCACAAGGCTGTACTTCCATCTGCAGGGATGTGTACAGGCGCCGCGGTTGGCATCTCTGCCCGTAAAGTAGGAGGAAAGCAGACATCTGCCCGAGTAGGAGATGCACATGGCTCCGTGAATAAAAGCCTCAATCTCCATCTCCTCCGGGATCTTCGACCGGATCTCGGAAAGTTCTCTGAGTGAAAGTTCCCTTGCCGCAACCACACGGGTGGCTCCGAGTCGGTTCCAGTACCGGAAGGTCAGATAGTTGGTGTTATTGGCCTGGGTGGATACGTGCCGATCGATTCCCGGCAGAATCTCTGCTGCCAGTTCAAAGACACCGGGATCCGAGATGATGAATCCGTCAATCTTCTCTTCGAGTCCCGCCGCAGCCAGTTCTTCAAAATACTTCCTGATACCGTCGATATCAGCGTTGTGTGCGAAGATATTCACGGTAACATAGAGTTTCACGCCTCTCGCATGACAATAATCTGCCGCCTCACCCATCTCTTCAATGGTGAAATTGTCCGCCTTCGCGCGGAGTCCGTAATTCTTGCCACCGATATAGACCGCATCAGCCCCGTAGGCTACCGCCACCTTCAGGGTGTCAAGCCCTCCCGCCGGGATCAAAAGTTCCGGTTTTCCGGAGGGTGTATGAAATTTTCTTAATACTTTGTCTGCCATATTGTCTGCTATATCTATCTGGTTAACATAACCTCATATGTATCATGCGACAGTTCCGCACATCTTTCATCCGTTTCTATTCGAAGTATCACTTTTCACCGTAAGCGCCATTCCGTCTCCCAAAGGAAGTACACTGGTCGTAAGTCCGTCGGTGTGTGTGAGCTCATAGAGATACGCCCTGATCCTCTCGTGGATCGTGCGGTCTCGCCGCTCTACTTCAAACCTTGATTCAAGGATCGTGCCTTCCTGAAAGATGTTATCCGAAAGGATGATCGCCCCGGGCACCGTCACGCGAAGCACTTCCGGCAGGTAGTTTAGATACTGCCCCTTTGCCGCATCCACAAAGACATAATCGTAAGAGGCGTCCGGAAGTTCCTTTAGAAGCTCCGCCGCATCTCCCGTCATGACCGTGATATCCTTCGTGCGCCCGAATTCCTCGATGTGCTTCTTCGCTTCTTCCGCGCGCGCCTCATCTAACTCCATCGTGGTAAGATGCGCGCCCTCTGTCATATAACCGATACTGTATAAAGCAGAATAGCCGATGGCTGTTCCTATCTCAAGGGCCCGCATCGGCTTTTTTGCGCAAAGTATCGTACGGATGAAACTGCGGGTTGCAGGCCGGATCACCGGCACACCGCGCTTCACGGCATCCTTGTAGAGTGCCGCAAGTGCTTCTGCATCCTCGCGTGTCTCATCACATATAAAACTCTCTGTAAATGTATTGACTCTCTCGAAATCCATACGCAGATCTTATTCCTCGCCCTCGCCGGATCCGTCATCTTCGGTCTCGGTCTCGCCTTCTGCACCGGCTTCCTCGCCTTCTTCCGTTGAAGCTTCGGGATCCACATAATCAACGCCGGCACCCTCGTTGGAACTTGCTCCGTCGATTTCCTCCACCTTGTGCAGCTTCACGCCGTCACTGTCGGTATCCGAATCGGAATCTCCCTTCGGTGTGGGACACAGGATATCCAAAATCTCATCATAAGTCATAGAGGCGGAGAGGTTGAACTGACCGTTGCGCATATATCCGGCGAGGTTCTTGATCTTCACTTTCGCGAAGAAGACCCACTTGCTCTCGATGATATCTGCATCTTCTAAGGCCTCTCCTACCTGAAGCACGGAGGAGTCCGCCGGGATATCGACTACCACATACTTATCCGCGCCCGGATGGTAGGCAACATTGCCGAAGACGCTGTAGCCGAAATGAAATGCCATGGTGAAGATCTTGATCAGACAGAACACGATCAGGACATTCACAAGGAGGCTGAACATAAAGCCGGAAGAATGCTTCAGGCTCTTTCTGACAAACTCCTGAGACTGCGCCTGGTTTTTCTTTTTATAGGTCTTTTTTACGACGATATCAGACTTTCCGGACTGTGGTTTCGAAGCTTGCGGCTTTGCACCCTGTGACTTTGCGCCCTGCGACTTGGAAGCCTGCGGTCTTTTCGCCTGTGACTTCCCGCTCTGCGGTTTTCTGGTATCGTTTCTGGTCGTCTCGTTACTCATCGTTGTAGTCAAACTCCAATCCCTGCGCCAGACACTCGAACACTCGCTGCATCAATTTGCAGATGGTCATCTCCGCACGAAGAAAATTACTCACTGTGGAGTTGTGCAGGAATTCGTCGTATTCTCTGGTCAGGCCGTGTATTTCATCATAAGGGTTGTACCCCTGGATGTTCTGATAATCATAGTTCTTCCGTCGGAACTCAGCCAAAGTACGCGCCAGCTCCGGGTTCGCATATAGCTGCTCCTTCGTCTGAACATAGTTCCGGTATTCTGCGGAATTTCTGATCACGTTGTTTAATTGTTCAGTTTCCCGAAGTACCGGATTCATAGATTATACCTCCGTGATGATCGGCAGGATCATCGGGTTTCTCTTGGTGCGCTTCCACAGGAACTCGCTTAAGGAATCCTTGATGGTATTCTTGATCTTACCCCAGTCGGAAATGTTCTTGCGAAGACACGAATCAAGCGCCTCCTCAACCACTTCGCGGCAGTCGTCCATCAATGTCTCGGACTCTCTTACATAGACAAATCCTCTTGAGACGATATCCGGACCTGCGATGCACTCGTTCGTCGCAGCATCCAGTGTCACAACCACGATCAGAAGACCGTTCTGAGACAGGTGCTGTCTGTCGCGCAGTACGATGTTGCCCACATCGCCCACGCCGAGTCCATCAACAAGGATACCCTGTGCGGGAACCTTGCCCGTAACTTCAAATGTATTCTCGCCGACTTCCAGAACGTCGCCCGTGGTGAGGATCTTGATGTTCTCCTTCGGGATGCCCATCTCCTCCGCGAGCTCCGCGTGTCTCTTTAAGTGGCGATACTCGCCATGTACGGGAATTGCGTACTTCGGCTTGGTAAGCGCATACATCAGCTTGATCTCTTCCTGACAGGCATGTCCGGATACATGGGTATCCTGGAATACGACATGCGCACCCTTCATCTCAAGCTCGTTGATCACCTTGAATACTGCCTTTTCGTTGCCCGGGATGGGGTTGGATGAAAAGATAACCAGATCCCCCGGCTTGATAGCGATACGGTTGTGTATATTCGCGGCGATACGTGAGAGCGCCGCCATATTCTCTCCCTGGCTTCCCGTGGTGATCAGCACGATCTGCTCATCCGGGTAGTCCTTGATCCGTTCGATGTCGATCAGGGTATTCTCGGGGATGTTGATATAGCCGAGTTCCGACGCTGTCTGGATGATATTCACCATACTGCGTCCTTCCACGACAACCTTGCGGCCGTACTTGTAAGCGGAATTGATGATCTGCTGCACACGGTCTACGTTGGACGCGAAAGTCGCAATGATGATACGCCTGTCCTTGTTGTCGCTAAATAAATTGTCGAAGGTCTTCCCCACCGTCTTCTCGGACTGGGTATAACCCGGACGCTCCACATTGGTGGAGTCTGCCATCAACGCAAGCACGCCCTTCTTACCGAGTTCGCCGAAGCGGGGCAGGTCGATGGCCTCGCCGAATACCGGCGTGAAATCTACCTTAAAATCACCCGTGTGAACGATAATGCCGGCCGGTGTGTAAATTGCAAGCGCCGCCGCATCCACGATGGAGTGATTGGTTCTGATAAATTCGATACGGAAGCATCCCAAGTTGATGATCTGTCCGTGCTGTACCACCTTGCGGCGGATATTGGACAGATTGCCGTGCTCCGTAAGTTTGCGCTCGATCAGACCCATCGTAAGCTTGGTAGCATAGATTGGCATATTGAGCACATCTTCCACATAAGGAATGGAACCGATATGATCCTCATGACCATGCGTGACCACCAGTCCCTTGACCTTGTCCTGATTCTCCTTCAGATAGGTGACATCGGGGATCACAAGATCGATACCGAGCATCTCATCTTCCGGAAAGGCCAGACCACAGTCGATAACTATGATGCTGTCCTCATACTCTATTGCGGTGATATTCATACCGATCTGCTCAAGACCTCCGAGCGGTATGATCTTCACCGGCTTTGTATCTTGTTCCATGTCTGAAATCTAAACCTCCAGATCGATGTCTTCAAGCAATGCATCAAACACCCTGATCACCGCACGAAGCTCATCTTCATCCTCCGGTACCTCGTAAGAAACGAGGCCTTCCGCACTGTCGTCACGCATCTCCTTCAGTACGAGAAAGCTGCCTTCCTCACCGGCCGGGTCATCAGTTACTAATATATAGTTTGCACCGGAAAGCATCGTCTGCTCCAGCACATAAAACTCCTCGTCACCGTCTTCGGTTGTAAAAACGATCTTTTCCTGTTTTTCCATATCTATTCCCTCGCAGCGGCGCCGTCCAGATAATTCTGGAGGATGATGGCTGCTGCCATCTTGTCGACATACTGCTTTCTGCCGCTGCCTGCGACGCCGGTATCCGCTAAGATCCGCATCGCCTCCGTTGTTGTAAGTCTCTCATCCACAAAAAGAACGGGCAACCCCGTGCGGCGTGCAAGATCCGATGCAAATGTTCTCGTCGCCTCGGCGCGCTCGCCCTCATCACCGTTTAGGAGCATCGGCAGACCGATCACGATCTTTTCAACTTCCTTCTCGGTTATGATCGCCTCGATCTGCGCATAGGTCTTGCGCAGTTTCGTCGGTCGTTCCCGTGTAATTGTAAGAAGCGGCTCGGCGATGACACCTCTCTCATCGGAGAGTGCCACACCTACCGTCTTTGTTCCGTAGTCGAGTCCCAGAATCCGCATGATTAAGAAAGCCTCGTTGCAATATAATTCTCGAGCAGAACCTCGATGATCTCGTCGCGCTCTGCCTTCATGATCAGGCTTCTTGCATTCTTATAACTGGTAATATAGGTCGGATCCCCGCTCATCACATATCCCACAATCTGACTGACCGGATTGTAGCCTTTCTCGGATAGTGCTTCATACACCTGTGCGAGTATGTCCGAAACCTCAATGGTGGACTCACGTATAATGTCGATATCCTGTGTATTCTGGTTATTCATGTATTCTCCACGTCCTTTAAAACATATAGAATCATTGTATATGATACAGGGCAAAATAGCAAGCCTTTTCTACCCGAGCATGCCCATCAGATCATACTGGTTGGTTTCCGGCAGATCACCGAGAAGTCCCAGGGACGCCATCTCGTCCAATGTGGTCTTTGGTACCTTGGCCCGTTCACGGATGTCATCCTTGGACATAAAAGGTCCATCCTTCGCAGTCTCGGCCAGCGCGATCGCCGCCTTGCTTCCCATGCCGGGGAAGCTTTCGAAGGAAGGAAGTATCTTTCCGTCTACGATGGTAAATCTGTCCGCCGCAGAGCGATACAGATCCAGCGGCAGGAACTCAAATCCTCTTGCGTACATCTCCTGAACGATCCTCATATCACGGAGGGCATCCTTGATCGTAGCGGTCATCTCCTCCTTCGGGATCTTCTGGTACTCCTTGATATGTGCTTCAAGGGCCTCTCTTCCGAGACACATCAGCTTATAATCAAATGCCGACGCACGGATACTGAAGAACGCCGTGTAGTAAGCAAGCGGATGGTATACCTTAAACCAGGCCACACGCCAGGCCATCATAACATAGGCTGCCGCATGCGCCTTCGGGAACATGTACTGGATCTTCTCGCAGGACCAGATGTACCAGTCGGGCACACCGTGATCGATCATCTCCTGCTTCCATGCATCCCAGTCCTTGCACTTGCCTCTTGCAACCGCACCTTTTCGGACATTCTCCATGATCTTGAAGGCCATACCGGGCTCCAAGCCCATCTGGATCAGATAGATCATGATATCGTCACGCGTACAGATCGCGGAAGAAAGCTCACACCGTCCCTCCTTGATCAGAGTTTCGGCATTGCCGAGCCATACATCGGTACCGTGGGAAAGTCCCGCGATACGCACCAGATCCGAGAATCCCTTGGGATTGGTGTCAATTAACATCTGCATGGCGAAGTCCGTACCGAACTCCGGAATACCGAGGGTTCCGAGCTTCGTACCCATGATATCATCCGGCGTGATACCAAGGGCCTCCGTATTGTGAAACAGACTCATGACCTTCGCATCATCAAGCGGAATCTTCTTGGCATCGAGGCCGGTCAGATCCTCAAGGCGACGGATCATGGTCGGATCGTCGTGCCCGAGTATATCGAGTTTCAATAGGTTGTGATCGATGGAATGGTACTCAAAATGTGTGGTGATGATATTGGTCGTGACGTCGTTCGCCGGTCGCTGGATCGGTGTAAAGGAGTAGATTTCCTCATGCTTCGGCAGCACGATCATACCGCCGGGATGCTGGCCCGTGGTTCGCTTCACGCCCGTACAGCCCGCCGCGATTCGGTCGATCTCACA
>CAMOHF010000053.1 GCA_946614685.1 uncultured Clostridia bacterium
CGTGGGCTGCCGCAATGCGGATGTATGGGCGGAGCCGGCGGAGGGCGGCGGTGTGCCTATGTCACCCGATGCGAATCCGCAGGATGGGCACCTGACACTCTGTCTGGCGCATGATGTTTCGAGATTTGCGGCCTTCTTCGCACTTCCGTGGCTGGTGCTCGGAAAGCACGACAGATTAAAATGCTTTTACTTAAGGGATTTCGGAAGCTGTCTCATCAGGCTTGAAAAGCCCGTAACCCTCCACGGAGACGGTGAGGTTTTGGGCGAGGTGAAAGAGATCCTTTTTGAGATACACAAAGGAAAACTGCAGTTATTGCATGAGATTCGTGCATAGAAAGAACAGGTGCAACATGGCTACAAAAACGGCGACAAAAGATCTGACACAGGGCGCACCCGGCAAACTGGTCTTTTCATTCGCGATTCCGATGGTTCTTGGAATTCTGCTTCAGCAGTTTTACAGTTTGGTCGACACGATGATCGTCGGCAGATATCTCGGCAAGGAAGCGCTTGCGGGAGTAGGCTCTACGGGTTCGCTGAACTTTATCGTGCTCGGATTCTGTATGGGAATCTGTAACGGATTTGCCGTGATCGTGGCGCAGAAGTTCGGGGCCAAGGACGAGAAGGGGCTTCGAAAGACGGTGGCGGCAAGTATCTGGCTCACCATAGTCATCGGAGCGATCGTTACCGTGGTTACCTGTATCTTTTGCAAACCCATGCTTCAGCTGATGAAGACGCCGGAATCCATCTTTGATTCTGCGGCCACCTATATCTTCATCATCTTCGCGGGCATCCCGGCGATGCTTTTGTATAATATGTCCGCGGCGATCATCCGAGCGCTCGGTGACAGTCGCTCGCCGATCCTTTTTCTTGCGATCGCTGCCGCGATCAATATCGGTCTGGATCTTATGTTCATCGGTCAGATGGGGATGCACGTGGAGGGCGCGGCTTATGCGACAGTGCTTTCGCAGGGCATATCCGGAGCGTTTTGTGTCATCTATATCAGAAAGCGTTTTGAGATCCTTCACATGGAGAAGGGAGAGATGCGCCCGGACGGACTTGTCATGAAACAACTTCTGGGAATCGGACTTCCCATGGGACTTCAGTATTCCATCACGGGTATAGGTTCCGTGATCCTGCAGGCGTCCGTGAACGGACTCGGAGACGTAAGTGTTGCGGCCATGACGACAGCCTTAAAGGTGCACATACTGCTCAGCTGTCCCCTCGACGGACTCGGACAGGCCATGGCGCCTTATGCCGGACAGAATGTCGGCGCGAGCAGGCTGGACAGAGTCGGACAGGGTCTGCGTGCGGCGCTCGTCTATGCCGCCGTGATCTCTGCGGTTTTAATGGTTCTGGTTCTGTTGTTCGGCGGACATGCGGCTACACTTTTTCTGGACAAGGACAAGCTTGCGGGCGAAGCGGATGCCATTATCCGTCTGTCCAAGCAGTATCTGATCACTGTCACGGCCTTTGATTTCCTGGTCGGCGTGGTCAATACCGTCAGATTTACGATACAGGGTATGGGATTCTCCAATTTTGCCATGATCGCGGGTCTGCTCGAGATGGTGGCCAGATCGATCGCCGGTATCGTCTTAATCCCGATGATCGGATTTGCGGGAGCGTGCTTCTCAAGCCCGCTTGCGTGGATCTTCGCGGATGCGTTTCTTGTGCCTGCGTACTTCTGGTGTAAGAAACGTCTGTCCATGGCGTAAAAAGGGGGATTTTTGGGATGGATCCATTGATTGCGGATATCCTGTTGATCGCGGTCATTGCGGGCACATTTATCCTTGCCTGCGTCTCGCTCTACAGGCAAAAGAAAAAGCGAAATCACTGCCTCGGATGTATGATGGCAGACACGTGTGAGCGCTCAAAAAGCGATTGCACCAAATCCCAATGAATGGTAGACTATAACTATATTGACTACGGAGAAAGGTGTTTTGTCAGATGAAGAATAAACCATATCCACTTTACCAGACACTGCCTCAGATCAGCGATCTGAAGGACATGATCAAGGGCCGTGCGGCGGACACACCGGGGACGGTTTGTTTTTCCTTCACGGATACCGACAAGCAGCTGAAGGAAAAGACTTGCTTTGAGTTCGATGAAGAAATCGAAGCACTGGGGGCTTATTTTTACAAAAAGGGATTCCATGATACACATGTAGCGGTGATCGGAGAGAATTCCTACACATGGCTGGTGACATTTTTTGCACTGGTGAACGGCGGCAATGTTGCGGTTCCAATCGACAAGGAACAGTCGCCGGAGATGGCGGAGAAACTTCTTTCAATGAGCGACTGCAAGGCGGTCGTGATTTCCGACACTTACAAGAAACTGGCATCGGGTATCAAGGGCGTGGAAGTCATCATGATGTCCGAACTTCCCGCTTTTATCGAGGAAGGAAAAAAGCTGGTTGCAGACGGATTCAAGGATTTTACGGATTACAAGATCGATCCGGACAAGCTTGCAGCTATCTTCTTTACTTCGGGAACAACAGGCATCTCTAAGGGCGTTATGCTTTCCCACAGAAATATGGCGCAGGATATCAATTTTGCCTGCAAGAACTTTATCTTGGAGGGTGATACGCTTGCGGTTCTGCCCTTTCATCACACCTTCGGTCTGATCACGGCCATATTCAAGGTGTTCCACTACAGGAAGTCGATCTACATCAACAACTCCCTGAAGTATCTGCTGAAGGAACTCGAGATCGTGAAGCCGCAGACCATGTTTCTGGTTCCGCTCTTTGTGGAGAATTTCTATAAGCGAATCATCGCCACGGCCAGAAAGAACGGCAAGGAGCGTATACTGAAGAGCGCCATGAAGAACAGCGATGTGCTCCTGAAACTCGGCATCGACCTTCGTGCGAAGTTCTTCAAGGAAGTATTGAATACCTTCGGCGGGAACCTCGAGTATATCATCTGCGGAGGCGCCCCCTTGAACGAGCACTATGTGAAGGCCTTCCGTACTTTCGGTATCAATATCTTAAACGGATACGGAATCACGGAGTGTTCACCTGTGGTATCCGTAAACCGCAACAAGTACTTCCGGGACGGAAGCGTGGGACAGATCTTGGACGGCGTGAGCGTCAAGGTATCCGATGAGGATGAGATCTTAGTGAAGGGCGAGAATGTCATGCTCGGCTACTACAATGATCCGGAGTCTACCGCAAAGTCACTTACGGACGGATGGTATCATACGGGAGATCTCGGACGCGTGGACGAGGATGGTTTCCTCTTTATCACCGGACGAGAGAAGAACCTGATCATCCTTTCCAACGGAGAAAATGTATCCCCGGAGGAACTCGAGATGTATGTGGGTGTCATCCCCTTTGTGGCGGAGAATATGGTCTACAGCGATGACAAGGGCATTGCGGTGATGATCTTCCCCGAGGAAGAGTACATTGGCAATTATGAGTACTTTGAGAAAAAGATCGCAGAACTCAATAAAACACTTCCCGTATATAAGCGGATTGAAAAAGTGATCTTAAGGGATACCGAATTCCCGAAGAATTCTTCCAAGAAGATCGTAAGAAGCGAAGTGCTTAAGAAAGTATAAGAACAAGAAAGCCTGACTCTTATCGGAGTCAGGCTTTTTAATTCTATGAGCTGCGCTTTTTTTGTTTGGCGAGATACATCTGCTCGTCCGCACCCTTTAGAAGGTCTTTCAGATCCAGATGAGGCTTCACAAGACCGGTGTAAGAGCCGCAGCTGGCGCCCACCTGATAGGGAAGGCCGGATTGGCGGTTATAATCGTCCAAGTATCGGTGGATGGAAGCGATGACTTCGCGGGTGTCCACGTCACCGAAGATGACGGCACAGACTTCGTCACCGCCGAAACGCACACACAGAGCGTGGCGCGGGCAGGCCTGCTTTAAGGCTTTGGCTACGGTCTGAATGGCGTTGTCGCCTTCGGAGTGTCCGTAGGTGTCATTGATGGCCTTTAATCCATCCAGATCCGACATGATCACGGAAATGGATTTTCCGGTATAAATGGGATCATCCAGCATGTCGCGGAAGGTTGCGTTAAATCCGACGCGGTTGTAAAGGCCGGTAAGGAAGTCGTTCTTGTAAAGGCGCGCGATCTGGTCTGCGAGTGTCTTTTGGTATTTGTGGGTAATGAAACCGCCGAGTCCCATACTGATGGAGTCGGTGATGCTTGCTGTCTTGGAATAGCTGATCAGATCGTAGGACTTGTAGAAGAATCCCACATATCCGAGGGGTACATTCATGTAATCAAGGGATGTGATGATCAGAGGATAACCGCTTGCCAAATAGCGTCCGAGCTCCTTGGGGTTCAGTTCGAAGTCTCTTCCGGGTGCGTCGGGAACGGACGCATCGTAAAGAAGGCGCATCCGGCCGGAGGAAAGACTGTGGTCGGATTCCGCGAAAAAGTCCTTGGAGTAGTCGAGACAATCCTTATCGATGACACAGAAGAGATCCCGCTGTGATTTTAAGATCGTCGAAAGGTATTTGGAAGAGTCCGACATCTGCATATGGATGGTGAGATTGTACAGCTCACGCATGCCGTCCTGGTAACGATAGAAGTTGCTGTTAAACAGATGCAGCACGGTGGGAGACTGGCTTGCGTGACGGGCACATCCGCAGGATTCGTTGGGGATGAGCTTCGGTGTCACATAGACGTCTTCGACGGGCTGGCCGCCCAATGCCCTCTCGATGCTCTGGAAAAGTCCCTTGGCAAGTGCGTAGATATTGCAGTCCGCGGTAAGGATCCGGGGAGATGCGAGAAAGGCCTCGTCGATACCGTCGAATCCGGAAACAACGACCTCATCGGGAATGCGTATGCCCGCCTGCTGCAGGACATCGCAGACATTGATCGCCATGATGTCGTTGGCACAAACGATGGCCTCGGGCAGCGTGCCGGATTTGATCAGTTCTTTTGTGGCTTTGCGGGCAGGGTCAGCCCAAAAGTCGCCGAAGCTGATCATGGAGTCATCGCAGGGGATCTTGTGCTCCCGGAGTACTTTCTTGAAGACACGGATACGCTCGTTGGAGAATGCGTTGTTCTTGAAGCCTGCGATCATATGAAATGTTCTGAAACCGTGATGCTCTACCAGGTGTCGGACCACGCTTTCAAAGCCTTTGGCAAAATCAAAGCAGATTTTGGGAACTCCGGGATAGTCACCATCCACCACGATGGCGGGGATGTGATGCTTCCTCGCCTTGGCGATAATCTCCTCCGCAACGGTGTGGCTCTTGATCTTTTCGTTCATGATGATGACAGCGTCGATATGTTTGTATGGGATGACATCAAAAACAGCGGTCTCAATCAGATGCGTTCGCTCTTCCCAATATAGGTCACTGCTGATCGTGAAAACCAGCAGGTTGACGTTCGCCGCGCGAAGATCTTCGTTCAGGGTTTCGATAAACGCATGTGTCTGGGGATCATAGATTCTTGATGTGCATAGTGCGATTGTTTTTTTACCGTTGATCATTCCGGTTACCCCTTTAAAAATTTTCACTCTTATTATAACACATATAATAAAAAACGTGCTACAATATTCACAATAGGAAGTGAGGTTTTGGCATGCCGCCCGAGTACGAAACACAAGTTAAAAAAGCCGAAGCAAATTACAGAAAAAGAACGGAACACTATGAGCGTCTCCTGGCGAGAAGAAACGAGCTTCTTGCGGAAAAGGAGCGCGCACCCGAGGAAGACCGCGTTGTGAAGCTTCTAAACGAGGCGAAGATTCGGGAACAAAACCGCCTGGCGATGGTGAAGAAGGACAAGGGATTAAAGTACTTCCTCCGGAACAGACGGCTTTTTACGTCGATTGCGGTCGTACTGGTGATGTCCTTTCTTTTTTTTGAGTGGATCCTTCCGGGAACACATCTAAGAAAGAGCGGACTCCTTGACGGGAAGTCCGGTGAAGCTACGGGAAGCGTAACACCCATTACCGAAAAGGAATACAAAACCTACGACGGAACGAGCGAAGACCGGATGCTGTGGGACCATCTGATGGAACATTTTCATGACAACAAGGTGGCGGTGATCGGCGTGATGTGCAATTTGAAAGCCGAGTCGCGGTTTGAGGCGGGGAATCTTGAGGACTATAACAACGATCTCTGGTCGATCGATGACGATGCCTATACGAAAAATGTGAATGAAAAAGTCATCGATAAGAAAGACTTTCTGGAGTCGAGAAACCTTGATAATACCAACGGATACTACAACGAGAACGACCAGTGGGTGAACACGGACGGCGGCTACGGATACGCACAGTATACCGCCTACGAGAAAAAAAGAGATCTTTATCAGTTTGCCGAGCAGTGGTTTGCGCCCGGCGGTCCGGGAGACGGTTACCGGTTCAACATCGGAGATCCGGAAATGCAGACGGCATTCGTCGTGAATCTGCTTACTTCGGAAGAGTATTCCGATATGGACTATATGATACGGGATGCGGACACCATCGTGGACGCATGCTATATATGGCTCAAGTACTACGAAAAGCCCTATGACCCCTACGGAGACGATTATTATACCCTTGCGTTCGAACGTGCGGCGTCAGCCTGTGAGATTGAGCGAAACTGTACGGGCGTTGTGGATGTGTCAAAGGATTACGAGGTGTACGAAGAAGAATAAACGGAGAGAGGCGTATGAGTTTTTATAAGAAAAATCTGGGACTGATCATTGCGGCAATCCTGTTGCTTGCCGCACTTTCGGCAGGGCTTGTTTTTCTTGGAAAGAAGCAGGCGGGAAGGACGACGGCTAAGGAAATCAACGATTTTAACAACGAGAAGATGACCATCGGTGTGGCGCAGGGCTACATCTTTGATGAATCGGTTAAGGAAGCGCTCCCCAAGGCCAAACTTCGCTATTATGATACGCGGGAACTGGCGATAAGAGGTTTGATTGCGGGAGAGGTGGACGCCGTGGCGGAAGACGAGGCCAGCATCCGTGCCATGCTGCGTTCCACGGATGCATTTGCCATGATCGACGGCTACTTGACAGAGGATGCATAC
>CAMOHF010000054.1 GCA_946614685.1 uncultured Clostridia bacterium
CTACAACGATACAATTCTGTCCCCTCTTTTAAAACACTTTTCAAGTTTGAAAGCAAAGCCTTCGAATAAAGGAGATTTCTCATCTTGGTCGAAGCAGACTGAATATTACCTTTGTTATAGCACCTGTATATTTCCATCACCTTTTCGCGAGTGTTATTGTACGAAACCGGAAGTTCTTCTTTTTTCTGCAACAATGAATCCCTTTTAAATGACCTATAATAGTCTGCTCCAGATTCTATGGCAGTTTTTTCTGTAAACTTAGCCTTCAGCGTTTCAACTAGTATCTGCTTCTCTCTATTTTCCATAAGCCTTTCCCCTTCAAACATACATAACGAAATAAGCGCAGCCGAAGCTGCGCATGAAAAACGCCGCTCCGAGCTGCGACGCAGACTTTAACACACCACGAGGGAATGTAAAGTGGAGCAAGCAGTTGTACCAGTAGATAAAACGCTTCCTCATAATGTGTTATTCAGTTTGCATCACACGTATATTTTAGCATATCCTCATACCGTTCTCAATCACAACAAGCAAAGTACCCAGTGCTCCTACCGCTATATTTTTCAATTACTTATCCATGCAATTATATTTCAAATACGGACTAATCACCCCATAATTCTTTTCCCAGTCCGTATCTGTTCGTCCTAAACACGGACTATTTCCTTAAATTCTTGAATCTCGTCCGTGCATTTCCTTTCCACACACGGACGAATCGAACATTCACATCTTATTTAGTCCGTATGAATCAACTCCCTGCACGGACGAACAAACGATTCTATAGCAGTTTCGTCCGTACGACGCATCAAAAAACACGGACGTGGAATTCTGTATCGATTCCTACGTCCGTGTTTTCCTCTTTTTAAACTCCTCGCACGAAGATCTTCACCCCGATAGCAATCAGGATCACGCCGCCAAGGACGTTCGCCTTCCAGGAGAGTCTGGTGCCGACCTTCTTGCCGATCATAAGGCCGACGAAGCATATGGCAAATGTAACGACACCGATCACGATTGCCGCGGCAAGCGCCTTGATAAACCGATAGTCTGCGATGGTGAAGCCGACGGAAAGCGCATCGATGGAGGTTGCGATGCCCTGCACGAGAAGCGCCTTCTTCGTGAGTACCGCGATGATCTCTTCTTCCTCTTCGTGGCCGCGCATGGTAAGCCCCTCATAGAGCATCTTCCCGCCGATGAATAAAAGCAGGACCAAAGCGATCCAAGGGATTACTTTCTGAAAGCCTGCGAACTGCTCTGCGATGGTATGCACGCAGACCCAGCCGATCATGGGCATGATCAATTGAAAGAAACCGTAAACGAAGGCAATCTTCGCCATCTTGCTTTTGCGCATTTTAGGCTCGGCAAGTCCGTTGGCAAGGGATACCGAGAAGGCGTCCATTGCCAGGCCGACGCCGAGGCCGATACTGTTAATCAAAAAGGAAATCATCGTGTTGCTCCCGTGTCAGTTACGACACATTTTAGTAGTATTCATTCTTGTATTTCTCAACAAGCTCATCAAAGGATAATACATTTCCGCCCGGTTTGTCAAAAAGACCGATCTGATTGGACAGATTGTAGAAATTCTGCGTAGCCTGGAAGTACTCCTCAAAGTCTACCTTCTGATCGCCGATGATGCATCGGGTGTAGGCTCTTCCGTCTGGGAGATCCTCGTAGCCGAGATCGTAGGAACCGCTTCCCTCGAAATAATAGAATCCGTCTGTCTTGTCCGGGCTCTTCTCTCCCTTTCTCCAGATATAGTAGGTGTTGTACTCATTGAAGTTCTCTCCCTGAAACTCCATCTGGTCAATGTGCAAGAAGATTTCTCCGTTTTTATTTTGAGAGAGTCCGACATGCGCTTTATTACCACCTACCATATTGCAAAGGTAACCGGCATCAAGCGCCTCGCATCCGTCTTCATAAATTGTATAAAGGCAATAAATCGATTTGTACATGCCCGTGTTGTCCTTAGCCTGGTAAACTACGAGCAGATCATCATAGCCGTCACCATTCCAGTCATCAACCATACCGACGTAATCACCATCTACATAACCGTCGGTGTTCTTGATCTCTTTAAGGATTGTCTCGATCACATCACCCTTGCTGGTCTTCTTCGGCGCTTCCGTTGTCGCTTCTGTCGTCTTCTCGGTGGTCTTCTCCGTGGTCGCCTTGGTGGTTGCCTCTGTTGTCGCCTCGGTTGTCTTCTCCGTAGCAGCAACCGTCGTCACAGCCTCCGTGGTATCCTTCGCCTGCTGATCAGATTTGTCATCCTTCTTCGTGATTAAAACCACAAGCAAAACGATCACAACCACAAGCAACGCTGCAATCACCATAAGCAGCTTCGTGTTACCACCCTTGGGTGGCATCATGCCTTGTTGCGGTGCGCCGTATCCGGGATACATCCCACCCGACTGTGGCATCTGATTCATCTGTGCATTACCGAGATTCTGTGGCATTCCCTGCTGCACAGGCACCCCCTGTTGCTGCGCAGGTACACCCGGCGTAGCAAGTTCATCCGTCCTTCCCTCACTCGGTTTGTTCATGTTCTGATTCATATTCTGATCCATAGTCAGTCCTACCCTTTCCGTCATTTCTTCTTTGATCTGTGTTTTTGGGCTTCTGCCCTTGCCTTCTTGGCCTGTTTTTTCTTGCCAGGATAATTCTGAACAATACTCGGGTCCTTCATGTTCCCGTTCACATACTTGCATCGCTGATGGATGAGAGAAACAGACTCTCTTAGGTCATCGGTGAGTTCATCCGATCTCACCTTGGTTATACAGATGTGCCAGCCGTCTTTCGCCTCTAAAGTAAGCGTCCAGACAGGTGCCCGCGTCCACTTCTTATCCTCGCCTCTGACGTTATCTAACGCACCGCAAAACCTGATTGTGCGAACTTCGTCATAGCGGATCACTTTCACACCCTCGTTCCATCCGACCAGGATTCCCGGTGTCATATACACACCCAGACACTCCAGAAACACCGTCTCCGGTGCTGCGATCATGTCATCAATCTCCTCCTTGGAGTAAAGTTCTCCTCCGCACTCAGGATGAAGAATACCGTCCAGTTTATCGCGTTCATAGCCAAGATACGCCACAGCGCAAAGGAGCATTCCCGTAAGCCCGAATATAAAGCCAAAGGCAAACAGCAACGAGTGGTCGTTTTCGAACACATCCCAAAAGTCCGCATCCAGCCCCATCGCGAGCCGGTTCTTTACATCAATTCTCACAATCAGCATGGGGAAGATGACTTGTGCGAGCGGAATCAAGGCAAAGGCCGCCCCGCGCATGTACTTCTTCAGTCTCTGATTCAGTTTGTCCCGTAAATAGGGATTCTTATATCTATACATCACGATACCTTCATCAAATCATCCGCAAGTTCGTCCACGCAGGGAACGGGTGCGGTTTTATCATCTGTGGGCCAGGTAAACTGCTTCTCCGGGAAGAGCGCCACAAATCCGGCGCGTGCCGCAATCTCTTCCGTATCGGAGGCGAGCACCTGTCTTCCGTCTTCCTTAAAGAAAATCTGGTTGTACAGGATCTGTGCGTATTTCTTCGCAAGATCCGCAAAGAACTGATCCATGGACGAGAAGTGGAACTTTCGAAGCATCATGCTCCTGATCAGTTTCTTGGCATCCGACTCGGAGGTCTCCTCGTACTTCATCTTGCCGTTTAATTCTTTATACTTCGTATAGAGCTGATCCATGCCTAAAAATGTATCGAAGACGTCTTCCTTGTTGGCGCCTGAGGCATAGAACCCGTGAATCAGCCCCGCCGCCGTACAGATACCGCCGGCAATGGCACCGAAAACGTCGATTCCCGGAATCAACGCCGTCGACATTGCGACAGCTCCGCCGGTTGCGGAAATGGCCTGCTGATTTCTTCTCGATACATACTTGTTGGTCTGCATTCTCGCCACATGATGGGTTGCACGGGACAGCTCGCGTCTTGCGCGAATCACCTTCGCCCTGCCTTCCTTCTCGGCCGCCTTCTGCATTTCCTTTGCTTTCTTGGCTGCCTTCTTGCTTCCTTCTTCGACGGTGTTCTTGTTCATCTGCGCCTGCGTAGCACCGATGGCGCCAGACACTGCGGTAGCCGCACCTGCAACTGCGCCCGCCACCGTACCGAATACTTCCGAGGAGCTTCCGACAATGGTCTGAATCATCTCGGCTACGGGCTCTGCCGCATCCGAAAGCGTATCAAGTACCGTCATCGCCGCATTCATCTTCTCATTTACAGTCTGAGGATCATCGTCGTTTACCATGAAGCAGGTCATCACAACCTTGGAAAGTGCCGTAACGCCCGCCGGTGTCGTAAAGATTCCGGACTTAAACAGCAGTCCGTCCGCCGTCTTTAAGTAACCGGTAATACTGTCGATGGTCTCCGCCCGTGACGCACGTTTTTGTGCATCCGACTCTTCTTCCTCCGGCGTAACAGGAAGTCTCCTTCCGATCTCATTTCTTAAGTTCTCCGCCAAGGTCGGATCTTTAGCTGCACGCTCCTCATACTTTAGGAGTTCCTTATCCGCAGCAAGAAGCATCGTAAAATGCGACTGCACAACCAATGCCTGCCGCTGAGCATCTTCTGTCTTACCCGCCTTGTTGATGATCGCATCCTCTGCAATCTGTGCTAAGCTCCTTAGCTTCTCCACCTCAGCCATCAGGGACTTCAACTTCTCCTGACGGTCCTGTTTTGCAAGAAGATACTGCTTTAATTCCTTATCCTTCGGATGATGCGCGATCACATCACTGTAATCCGTCTTTAAAGCATCCTTCAGGTTTTCTAATTGCTTAGACACTTCGAGTTCGTCGTCATCGAGCAACCTGATGGCGCTCTCGATCATATCCAGATTGATGCTTCCGTAATTGGCAAGCACACCGCTTAGGATATCGGAATCTCTTACGGTCTCCGTATCCTTGATAGCCGCCACAATATGCCAGTGAAGCTTGTAGAAGGGAACCTCCACCGCATCCTTGAACTTCTCAAGGTTCGGAACATAACCGTTTACGCACATGGACATGTCCGTGCCCGTGGGATGCTCCAGCCGCTTGTTCTCAACCATATAGTAGGCAAAAAGTCTCTCACGCATCGGATGCCCTAAGATCTCCGAGGCAAATGTAGACTCGGAATTGCCCTTGGCGAAGGAGTTTCCGTTTTTCGCAACCCATCGGTCAATGGCATAAACCGCCTTTCTAACCTCCTCGGGGAAGACTTCCTCATCCTTGTCATAGCGCTTGATGGTGCTCTTGGTCTTAAAACCGTCTACACGGTAAGCCTGCTGATCCAGGAAGGCTGCAAATTCTTCTCTTGCTTCTTCCTGTACCGGCGAGTTGAGTCCCAAATCCGTCTTAAAATGAAACTCAATGGCCCCCATGCGTTCTCTTGTGACCTGAAGCCTTTCGGTTTTTTCTCTTTCGGAGAGTTTTCCTTCTTCGAGTTCCTGCTTATTCCTGAGCAACGTTGCGTAATCCTCGAGCTTGAGGAAGTTATCATATACTCCCTTGAGCCTGCTGTATCTGAGGCGCTTCACCCTGTACGCTTCCGTGATCTCTTTCTTCTTATCCTCATCCTGCTCTGCTGTGCGAAGTTTAGTTTCCTCATCTTGCATCCTTCGGATAATTGCATCATGCACCCCTGCATATGAGACAATCTCCGATTTAAAGACTCGCAGTGCGCAATAATAGTTCCACAGTTTATCACTGTTTGGACGATCCTTCCTTCTCTTGATATCAGGCTTTAAGGAATCATAAACCTTCGCCGCTTCTTCTGCCGCAGCAATCAGGTCCTCTTCCTTCTTCACGGTCTCGGAAACCTCATTGTGCGTCTCGTCCAAAAGAGTCGCGTAGGTCTTCTTGTCAACCGCAAGTCCGTCCTCTTCCCGCATCTTATGGATATCCGAAGCAAGAGAGATCGCCGCCTGCAAGCTTTCACCTGACAAAGCCCCTCCTACGGTCATGGACCGAAGCGCCTGACCATAATCCACAGCAAGAAGCCTCTCGCCCTTCAAGTAAGATAAGATCAACTTCGACCGATCGCCGGTTATCTTTTCCTCACCGCGATAAGCTCGAATAAACGCCGCTCCCGGTACCTCTATTTCCGACTCACGCACCAGCAAATGTGCAGCAAGAAGTTTGGTTTCCTCATCCAGCTTACCGTATTCTTCAAACTGTGTTTTAAGAAGATGACTCTCTCCCGCGCCTTCGGCAAGTTTCTTCTCAAAGTTCTCCTTCGTAACAGAAGATAGCGGTGACGAAGAGTAATCGTATCCGTCGCTTCCAACGCTATAGATACCACCCGATTCGTGCTGCAAGAGATTCACCAATTCGCGTCCGACCTTCTTCTCGTCGAAGATCTGATCCAGTTCGCGACGGATCACATCACCGGTTACTAAGTAAGACGGATCAAGCAGCATCTCGCCATAGTATTCCATCAGGCCGGTCCCGATAGCTGCACTGGAGCCTTCATCAAGTTTCTTCGTCAAGGGATGTTTTTTTATATACTCCTCCGCGATGAAGTAGAAGTTCTTTACATTTGCGAAAGCATTGTAGGCCAACATCAACTGGTTCTCAAGGGCATCTTTTTTCATCCTCAACACGTGAAATGACATACGTACCAGTGTCTCGTTATAGATACTGTTTAACGCACCGTTCTTCGGAAGATTTTTCTTCTCCGTTGCAATAAATGTATCAAGAACCTCTTTTGCTTTTTCAGGCATCTTCTCGATTCTTGCAGCATACTCTTGGTCGGCTGTTGCCTTTCCTTCCAAGTCGCCATTGATTCTCCGCATGTTCTCTATCTCTTGATGCATCTCAGCGAAAGCAAGTCTGCCTCGCTTCTTGGCATTTAAGAAGCCGACCAGGTTTTCTTCCATGGTAACACGCTGGGACTTTTGTACCTCATCGGCCGCCTCGTCTTTTTCATTCTCGGCAAACCACTCACGAGCGCGCGTCATGACCATAT
>CAMOHF010000055.1 GCA_946614685.1 uncultured Clostridia bacterium
CTCTTCTTCGTAGGATTCTTCTTCGTAATCCTGAATCTTCTTTAAATTGCCGCGACGACGTTCGGCTGCCTCTCTTCTTCTGGCCTCCTCGCGTTCGCGCTCCTCGTACTCTTCTCTTGCGAGCTGCTCTTCCCAGGCATCCTCCTCGAAGAGCTTGTTGATTCTGGAATTGTCGGCCTGCGGTGTGGACTGGCTTCCCACCGCGCGAATCTCACCCATCTCGTTTTGTACGGGAGGATTCACAAATGTATCAAGCTGGCTGCCTGCATAGGGATCGGCCTGCTGGTACGGGTTCACCGCACCTCTCGTGGCTGCCGTATAAGCATCCTTGTTGGCGCTTTCCTTGCGAATGGCCTCCACATCTTCCTTGGTCCACTCCTGGGTGTTCGCATTCATGGAAGGTGTGGCTGCGGACTTGATGTCGATGTTCGGATTGTTCTGAACACGCTTTAAGTCTGCGATCAATGCACTCGCAGTCAGATATCTTCTCTCAGGCTTCTTCTGTGTCGCCTTCAGGATGATCTTCTCGAAACTTGAGTAGATATCCTCCGGATAATACTGTCTCGGAGGGATGATGTCGTTTTGAATGTGCATCAGTGCGACGGAGACATTGTTGTCGCCCTCAAAGGGAACTCTGCCCGTCACCATCTCATACATAGTGATACCTAACGAGTAGATATCGCTTCTCTCATCGGAATATCCGCCTCTGGCCTGCTCCGGGGAAATGTAATGCACGCTGCCCATAGCACCGGAAGTCAGAGTGTTGGAAGTTGCGGCCTTCGCAATACCGAAGTCCGTTACCTTGATGTTGCCGTTTCTGGATACGATGATGTTCTGCGGCTTGATGTCTCTGTGGATGATGTGGTGCTCGTGAGCCGCTTCAAGTCCGGAAGCGATCTGCACGGAAATATCAAGCGCCTTGTCCATATTGAGACGGCCGTTTTGCTCGATGTACTCTTTCAATGTGATGCCGTCCACGAACTCCATCACGATGAAATACATACCATCCTCTTCCACAACGTCGTATACGTTCACGATGTTCGGATGTGAAAGACCCGCCGATGCCTGTGCCTCGATGCGGAACTTTGTAACAAAGTTTTTATCTCTGGAAAACTCAGGCTTTAAGACCTTGATTGCGACGAAACGATTGAGCTTTAAGTCCTGTGCCTTGTAGACATTGGACATACCGCCGGATCCCACTTCTCCGACGATCTTATATCGGTCACACAGTATTGTTCCCTGCTTTAACATATCTCCATACTCCTATCAGTATCATTTTGCTAATATAATGACGGATATATTGTCCGCTCCGCCGTAATAGTTGGCTCTCTCGATCAGTGCATCGGCCACATCGGACAGCTTCTCGCGATCCACAACGATGTCTCTGATCTCGTCGTTCTCCACCATATTGGATAAACCGTCGGAACAAAGAAGATAACGTTCCTCGGGCTTGATATCAATTTCAAAGAAATCGGGGATCACCTCGTCTTTGGAACCGAGCGCCTTGGTGATGATATTGCGCTCCGGGTGATTCCGGCCCTTCTTTCGCTCAAGCTCACCGTTTCGGATGAGTTCTTCCACCAGACTGTGATCCATCGTGATCTGTCTGATATCCTCGGAAATAGCGTAGAAGCGACTGTCTCCGACATTCGCCACATAGAGTTTGTCATCCTCGGCACAGGCGGCCACCATCGTGGTGCCCATACCCGCAAGATCCGGGTCCTGCGTAGCGGCTTTGTATATCTGATTGTTCGCGTAAATGATCGCTCTCTTTAAGATCGCTACCGGATTCTCGAGCGAAGACCTCTTCACAAAGTCCACGGTAATATCGATGGCCATCCTGGACGCCTTGTCACCCGCACGGTGTCCGCCCATACCGTCTGCCACGATGTATAAATTCGGCAACGGTCCTACGGGAAGATCACTTGCATAGATGCTGTCCTGGTTGCTCGAGCGCTTGTTTCCGGTATCGGTTTTCCCTACAGATCGCATAGGAATCCTCCTAACCTTCTTGCGCATGCTTCCTTCGAAGCTGACCGCAGGCGGCGTCGATATCGCTGCCCGCACTCCTTCTTATAGTAACATTTATTGAAGATTTTTCAAGTATTAATTTGAATTTTTGGACAGAGGCGGATCCGCTGGTTTTGTACGATCTTTCCGCCACCGGATTGATGGGGATCAGGTTTACGTGGCAGTTGTCCTTCCCGAGAAGTTCCGCAAGTTCCCTTGCTTCACGCTCTCCGTCATTGACCCCCGCCATCAGGCTGTACTCGTAGGATACGCGTCTGCCCGTCTTTTCGAAGTAGGTCCTGCAGGCAGCGATGGTATCCTTCAAAGGATAAGTATGCGCCACCGGCATGATCTTCTTTCGAAGTTCGTCGTTCGGCGCATGCAGGGAAAGCGCCAGTGTCACCGGAAGTCCCTCGTCGGCAAATGCAAGGATCCCCGGTATGATCCCGCAGGTGGACACCGTGATGTTTCTTGCACTTAGGTTGTATCCCGCAGGGTCTGTGATCAGTCTTATAAAACGGATGACATTGTCGTAATTGTCAAAGGGTTCTCCCGTACCCATCACCACGATATTATCCACCCGTTCGCCCGTCGTGCGCATAGAGGCATAGACCTGCTCGAGCATCTCGGAGGGCGTTAGGTTTCGCACCAGACCGCCGATGGTGGATGCACAGAAGGAGCAGCCCATCCTGCAGCCGGCCTGCGTGGAGATGCAGACCGAGTTTCCGTAATCATGCGGCATCCAGACCGTCTCGATCATCTGACCGTCAAAAAGACGGTACAGAAACTTGATGGTTCCGTCCGTCTTCGATGTCTGACGCATTTCCTCCCGAACCGTCGTGATCTCCGGAGAAAGCTTCTCGCGAAGCGCAAGGGAGAGATTCGTCATCTCGTCAGCGGCCGCGACATGATGCCGGTGCAGCCATTCAAATACCTGCTTTGCCCGAAACTTCGGTTCTCCCGCTTCCTTCATGTATGTGATTAATTCATCCTGCGTCATGGATCGAAGGTCCATCATGCATCCTTTCTTAAGACCGCGTAGTAGAAACCGTCGCAGTCATCCACGCCCTGTAAGAAAAGGCGTTCATCTGTTTTCTTGTAATTCGGGAACTGTTCCAAAAACCAGGATGTATTTCCTTCATTCTCATCCGGGTTGATGGTACAGGTGGAAAAAAGAAGGGTTCCGCCTGCGGGAATGTATCCATCGATATTGGACAGGATCTCCCGTTGCAGTGCCACAAGCGAGGTAAGTTTTGCCTCATCCACGTGGTACTTGATATCATTCTTTCGTCCCATGATCCCGAGTCCCGAACACGGAAGATCCGCGATCACCACATCCGGTTTCGGAAGGTCAAAGGCAGTTCTTGCGTCATGCTGCATGATCCTTACTCTGTCGGACAGCCCGAGTCGTTCAACGTTCTCCTCGATCCTCGGAAGCTTGTCTTCCGAAAGATCCATGGAGTAAACCATACCCTCCGCGGCAAGTTCCGCAGCCAATGTCGTCTTTCCTCCCGGCGCCGCACAGATATCCCAAACCGTATCGGAAGATTTGATTCCCGCTGCAAGCACCGCCGCAACAGAGCTTTCATCCTGGACGGTAAATGCGCCGTCCCGAAAACCCGGAAGCCTGCTGACCGAATCATAACCGGAAACCAGGATCGTACGATCCGTGTAGTGTCCGGCCTCGGCTGTAACACCCGCTGCGCGAAGCTTTTCGATCAGCGCATCCCGCGAGATCACGCTTTGATTTACCCTAAGGGACGTCGGCCGTTCCTCGTACAAAGACTTCAGGATCCGCTCGGCCCGGTCCGGATATGCCTCGGCAAGCTTTTCGGATAAGAAAACGGGAACCGAGTATTCCACTGACAGGTCAGGATATGTGATCTCCTCCCTGCCGCGCTTTACGCTTCGGAGGACGCCGTTGACATAGCCTGAGAGTCCTGCAAGCCCGTGCTTTTTTGTAAGGCGAACGGTTTCATTTACCGCTGCCGCATCGGGCACGCTGTCCATAAAGAGCATCTGATAGATTCCCATGCGAAGGAGGACCCGAATCGCCGGTTTCAGTTTTTTTACCGGGAGTTTTGAAAAGCATCCGATCACATAATCAAGCGTAAGCCTTCGCTCGGTCACGCCCTCCGCAAGCCGCGTGATAAACGCACGATCCGATTTTTCCGAAAAGCGGTGTTTCCTGAGCGCCTTCTCGATGGCCAGGTTGGAAAAGGTGTTGCCCGTTTCCACATCCATCAGGATCGTATATACAATCTCTCTGGTATCGATTCTCTCCATCCTTTACTCCCTTGATGTAAGCGTACCTGTACTAAGCTTATTGCCGTTTAAGAAGGAAGCGGTATCCATCTCCTTCTTTCCTTCCGGCTGAAGTCTTTTTATAACAAGTCCGCCCGTGCCGCAGGCGATGGTAAAACTCTTTTTGGTCACGGCAACGATCGTACCGGGTGTCCCTGAAACCGCGGGATCCACCTCGGCCGAAAGAAGCTTGGCATTCTTTCCTTCTATCTTTGTATAAAGACAGGGCCAGGGATACAGTCCGCGCATCATGCGCTCGAGTTCCTCCGCTGTCTTTGTAAAATCGGCGTTGCCGAGTTCCTTGGTAAGCTTCGCCGCATAGTTGCTCTCCTCCGGCTGGGGAATCGGCTTTAAGCTTCCCTCCGCAAGTTTTAAAAGCGTACTTAAGATCAGTTTGGCGCCTAAGTCCGCAAGTCGATCGGTCAGACTCTCCGCCGTATCCGTGGGGAGGATTTCCGTCGCTGCCTTCTCCAGGATATCACCCGTATCAAGCCCCGCATTCATCTGCATGGTGGTGACACCTGTGGCGTGCTCTCCGTCCAGAATGGCCCACTCGATGGGCGCCGCTCCTCTGTACTTCGGAAGAAGAGACGCATGGATGTTGACGCAGCCATACTTCGGAAGATCCAGAATCTCCTGCGAAAGGATCTGCCCGTAAGCCGCCACCACGATCACCTCGGGTGCAAGCGCACGCAGACGCTCCACCTCTTCGGCCACCCGGAGTTTCTCCGGTTGATACACCGGAAGGTCCTTTGAAAGCGCAACCTCTTTTACCGGAGACGGAACAGGTTTCTTGCTTCGTCCCTTTGCCTTATCCGGCTGGGTATATACCGCCAGAACCTCATGTCCGGCTTCTATGATGGATGTAAGGGCCGTCGCCGCAAAGTCCGGCGTTCCCATATATACAAGCTTCATAAATCTACTCCTCGCTCTCTGCGGGCGGTTCGGCTGCACGGAGTCCGTCAGACACCTTGTCCTTGTACAGGATTCCATCAAGGTGATCAAGCTCGTGGCAGATGGCTCTCGCAAGCAGTCCTTCGCCTTCTACGGTGATCTCTTCCATATTGATGTCAAGCGCCTTGCAGACAACGTGGTTCGGTCGTTCCACGGTTCCCACAAGACCGGGCAGGGACAGGCATCCCTCATCGCCGATTTGCTCACCGTCTGCCTCGATGATCTCCGGATTGATCAGGCAGTATGCATTGCCGTCGCACACATCAATCACCACGATCCTCTTTAAGATGCCCACCTGGGGTGCCGCAAGTCCGACACCGTTTGCCTCATACATGGTGTCAAACATATCCTCGATCAATGTCTCGATCCGGGGCGTCATCTTCTCTACCGGTTTGCAGACCTTTCTAAGTACATCGTCTCCGTCGTGTCTGATATTTCTGATTGCCATAGTTTTCCTCCGCTTTCTAGTACATGTTCATGGGATCAAGATCCGTTGCGAGCAGAATGCCGTCCGCTACAGGCATCGCATCCGCCGCCTCGGCCATGGAAGCAAGTTTTCCCATATCCTCACTTTTTGCATAAATCACTCTTCGATATACATTGTTGATCCTGCCGATCGTGGCATCGGACGGACCGATCACAAATACCCGCGTGGGGCTGTCTTTCGCAAGAGACTTTAGCATCGCGGTCATCTCCTCGGACGTCGCAGCCAGTGTCTCGTAGTCCTCGCCGGTCAAAAGAAAGACCATCATATGTGAGGCGGGCGGATAATGCATCAGCCGCCGGTAAGTCATCTCCGTGTCATAGAAGCCCTCGTAATCCTGCGCAGCCGCAGCTGCGATGGCATAATGTTCGGGCTGGTATGTCTGGATCAGGGAGGTTCCCCTCTTGTCTCCGCGTCCGGATCTTCCGATGGCCTGTGCCAAAAGATCATAGGTGCGCTCTCCCGCGCGATAGTCGTTTGTGAAAAGTGAGAGATCCGCCAACATGATCCCTACCAGTGTCACATCCGGAAAATCGTGTCCCTTCACGATCATCTGCGTACCGATCAGGCAGTCCGCTTCCTTTCTGGAAAATGCATCGAGGATCCTTGCATGATCCCCCTTCTTCATCGTCGTGTCTCTGTCCATCCGCAGGGTTTTCATGTCGGGAAAAAGTCTTTTTACTTCCTCCTCCACCTTCTCGGTACCCGTGCCGAATCCTCCGATCAGTTTGGATCCGCATGAAGGACATGTATCCGGCGCCTTCTTCCCGTATCCGCAGTAGTGGCACCGCAGGATCCCGTCTCTGTGAAGCGTCATGGCAACGTCACACTTCGGACAGCGGATCGCTTCGCCGCACTCCCTGCAGGATACAAAGGAATTCATCCCTCGGCGGTTGATAAAGAGCATGATCTGTTCCTTCTTCGAAAGCCTGTCCTCCATCAGCCGCTTTAAATCGTAGCTTATAATACTTCTGTTCCCGAGGCGCAGTTCCTCGCGCATATCCACCAGGAGCACTTCGGGGCGTCCGGCGTCTCCCGTCCTGTCCGGAAGCCGGAAACATTTGATCTCATTCTTTTTAGCCCTGCTGTAGCTTTCCATGGAAGGCGTCGCGGAGCCGAGC
>CAMOHF010000056.1 GCA_946614685.1 uncultured Clostridia bacterium
AATGTGTTCCGAAGTCTTTCGGCAAATCCGGCTCCGTCCGGTGTACCTATGATCCAAGCCCCGCTGCCCAACAGATTGTAGGGATTGATTCCGAAGTACTCTGCATACTCAACGGTTTCCTGCAGGATCGGGATCTCCGATCTTTTGACCGTAAGACCTATCCCCGCCGCATCGGCAAGGTTATATAACGCACCGTAGACGCCACCTTCGGATACATCCTTGATGGCGGTGATCTCCCTCTTCAGATCCGAAGTTTCTATCACCTGCGCCACATCCGCAAGTTCGGGACCCGCAAACCTGTTGCCTGCCCGCTCGGTAAACTCGCTTCCAAAACGCGCTGTCAGTTCTTTGTCGAACAGATTCGACAGGAGAAGACTTCCCATATGGCCGGCATATCCGATCATAACCAGATCCGTGTCTGCGGCAAATGTGTCGCCTGTCCGAGCAGCAGCCGCCACGCCGGAAAAGCGGATCGTATAGACAGGGGCTTCAAGTTCCGTAAGCACCTGCGTGTCGATGGATGTAACGGGAATCCCGTCCCTGTCGGAAAGTTCACGCAGCCGGATCGCCGCATCCTTCGCGTAAGACTCGGGATCATCCTCGGAAACCATCATCAGCATCGACACGATGCAATTATCCGGGAAAGCGGTAAGGATCTTATTTCGTGCCACCGTCCACGCCGAACGGACGTCATCCGAAGTCCCGGATGCCTCAACCAAAGACATTTCGTCCGACAGTCTCACAGATGCGTAATCCCTTCCGCAATCCGCGAAGGTGATTCCCGCTTCTTTCTTCTTAATAAGCTTGTAAACAGAGCGTTTTAAGATCCGCTCACGGATTTGTCCCCGGTTCATAAGACTCCTTGAAAAGACCGCTTCACCTGTGTTATGCTATTAAATGCTTGATACGAGAAGGCCTACAACCATGGCCACAACCAGGATCGCGCAGATCACTGCCGCAATGGTTCTCTGGGACTTCTTGTTGTTAAAATTGATCATTTCTTTTCCTCCGAAAGGTTTATATTATGGGTTTTTATCTTGCTATCATTATATTCTGTACCTGCATCCTGATCGCATATCAAAACGCCGTCAGCGGTCGCGCCAAGGAACGCGCTTCGAAAAAATTCTGGGACCGTGAGGCCGACGCCAATCATGTGCGACGCGCAGACATCTCTTCCCTTGACTACATTCGGTTCTCTCCCGACGAGCTGCCGACAGGCGCTGCCGTTTCCGCAGGTCTTTCCGACGAGGTGTCCACCTTAAAGACGCTGGCCGAGCGCCGTATCATCAATCTCTCCATGTATACCAACACGGATCTTAAGGAGGCTTACGGTCCGGCAAATCTGGACGAGCTTTCCGGTTACGACGAGAACTTTACCGTCCTGATCCGCACCCTGAACAAAATCGGGTGTGCGCTGCTTGATGCAGGCGACGGTACAAGCGCAAGTGCATTTTTATCCTATGCCGTATCCATCGGTTCCGATATCACCGAAACCTACACGCGGCTCGGCAGCTACTACGCAGAAACCGGGGCCGATGATCTGCTCGATGCTCTGATCGAAAAAGCCGCCGGGATCAAGACGCTTTCCGGCGCTACCATCAGGTCCAAACTGGATTCTATCAAATCCGACGTAAAATAGCAACTCTGAGACCGTCAGGCACCGCGGCCGGCGAGGTAATCGACAAATTGCTGAGCCGTACGACCGGAGATGCCACCGTGAGACATCTCCCACTTGTTGGCTTCGGCAAGGAGTTCCTCCTCGGAGATTTTGATCTCCGGATAGCGGGATGCAAGTTCCCGTACGATTTCATCGAATTCCTTCTTGGAAGGCACGGAATAGCTGATGGTCACGCCGAAGCGGTTCACCAAAGAGAGCTTTTCCTGGATCGTATCGGAGTGATGCTTTTCCTGATCGTAATCGTTTCTGTCTGTCCATGTTTCCTTGATCAGATGTCTTCTGTTTGAGGTTGCGTAGATCAGTACATTGTCCGGCTTGCTTTCAAGGCCGCCCTCGATCACCGCCTTCAGATACTTATACTCTGTCTCAAACTCCTCAAAGGAAAGGTCATCCATGTAGATGATAAACTTGTAATTTCTGTTTTTGATGTGCGAGATCACCCGCGACAGGTCTCGGAACTGATGCTTGTAGATCTCGATCATGCGAAGGCCTCTGTCGTAGTACTCGTTGATGATGGCCTTGATGCTGGTCGACTTTCCGGTACCGCTGTCTCCGAACAACAGACAGTTGTTTGCGCGCTTTCCGTCCACAAACGCCTCCGTGTTCTCACGGAGCTTTTTCTTTTGGATTTCATAACCCACCAGGTCCGTAAGGCGCACCTTATCCGTATTGTTGATGGGGATGAATTTTAGATCCTCGCCGTCTTCGTGACGGATGCGGAAGGCACGGTTTAAGCCGAACATGCCGACGCCGTACTGTTTGTAGAAATCATTCATGATAGCGAAGATTTCATCTGCGGATTTTGCAGCGGAAATGCCGTCACTCACCTCACGCACCTTCGCCGATACCTCTCGATTGTACATCTGCTCCTTCTTGGGGATGGAGCGATAATGCGTAATGGTGGAAAAGCAATCGATCCCGAGTGATTCCTCAAGGGGTCCGAAATCAAAATGCAGAAGTTTCCGGAAGATCTCGTAGTCATGCTTCGCAAATGTGTTGACGCTTCCGTCTCCCGCACCCTGCTTCTCTGCGGTTAATGTAAATGAGTTCTCATGTGTGATCAAAAGAAAGGCAAGATAATCCTGCCACAGATTCCGATCGAATCCATAGCTTGTTCCGAGATCAAGCAGTCGTTTGATCTCCGTATAGCATCTGCTCACCAGGGATTCCGGAGTGTCCGCACCTGTCTCCCAATCTTTTACGATATTTCCTACATCAGTCAGGATGCCGTCACCGACGGCATCCTGATAAAGTACTAACTTTGCAATTTCCTTGTACATCTTTTTACCTTCTATCTCTTATAAAACGGTGATCGTGTATTGACCGAAGGATAACTGCTTGATCCGCCGACCTTCGGCATCAGCACGATCTGGATTCCCTCCAGACGATAAGCGTAGCCTTCGGTTCCCGCGGGTTCCGCATTCTTCGCCCATCCGAGCCATCCGATGTTCTGCGCATGTACACGATAGTATACATCGTAGTGCTCCGCAACCGCACCGTCAAGTTTGATCTGGATGGCCTCAAGTCGGAGGCTTCTTCCGGAAGTTCCCGACATGGCGCCGTTGTAGCGAAGGGAATTCTCCCATCCGATGTTCTGGATATGGGTCCTGTAGTATACGGCACCGGCGTAGCCTGTATTGCCGAGGCTGATCTTGATACCCTCGAGACGTTTTGCCTCACCTGTGGTGCCGGCGATGGATCCGTCATGTACCCAGCCCTGCCAGCCGTAGTTTTGAACATGCGTCGTGTAATTGATCAGTCCGGATCCACCCGCCATGCTGGTGGAGGACTTGCCGATCTCTACATAGGAGCAGCCCCTGATGGCCGTATCTGCCGCAGAAGAAAGTGTCATACCCTTCGGCCTTACCATGATCTGAATACCCTCGAGGCGAAGGCCCTGTCCTGCGGTTCCCGACTCGGCTCCGTTCTTCGCCCAGTCGAGCCAGCCGTAATTCTGCGCATGCACGCGGTAGTAAATATTGTATCTGGACGCATCCGCTCCGGTCAGTCGGATACGGATCGCCTCAAGTCGAAGGGCTCTTCCGGAGGTTCCGGACATCGTACCGTTCGCTCTCCATGTGGATTCCCAACCGATATTCTGGATATGCGTCTTATACTCAACGCCCAGGTCCACACCGGCCGGTTTCTCCAGCTGAATCTTAATACCCTCAAGCCTGAGACTTCTTCCGGAAGTTCCGGACATCTGTCCGTCCTTTCTCCAGCTCTTCTCCCAGCCCACGTTCTGAATATGCGTCACATAATCCACCGTGACCCCGGATGTATTGGAAAAAGCAGATTCCGCTTCGGCATCATAGTAGTAGTTATTCGTGGACATGGGGTATCTCGCATTGAAGGATGAGTTGGAATACTCATACTTTCTGGTATGGGATCCCGAGGTGCCGTCTTTATATGACACGTTATAATTGTTCGTCAGGAAATAATACCTGTCAAGCGAACCGGTGTCGCTGTTGTCGCCCCATGTTGCATCCACATTGTAGTAAAGCCCGCCGATCCTTACGATGTTCCATCCGTGAGATGTGCTTACCACGATACGGTTGTCGATACCCATCATACGAAGCAACAGATAGTTTGTGGACGCATATCCCTGACATACCGTCTTGTGCTTTCCGAACATACCGCCGTATGCCGTGTGATCCTTCTGATCGTCATCATAGGAAAATGTTTTGCGGATCCAGTCATATGCCTTTTTGGTGTTGTAAGCATCCGTATGCTGCTGCCAGCCTGCAAACTCGGTAGACATCAGCCCCTGTGCCTTTGCAAGCACGGAGGTTTCCTGGTCCTTGGTGGTCAGATAGCGAAGTCTTCCTGTCGTCACGTGGATTTCACTGCTGTCATACGAATAGGAAAATGCATAGGATGCCATGTGCCACAGCAGATAATCACCCTCGTTCGGCTCCGGTGTGATCTCGAAGATGCCTTTGTAAATCTCATCGATGGTCGCATCCGCCTTCGCCTTTAATGCATTTCCCGTAAGTCCGTAACCGTTATACTTCACGGAAAATGTGATATTGTCGGTAACACGATTCACCGCCTGCTTTCTCAAATACTCGGACGCCTCCGCGGTCGTGGAGAACGAAGCGCCCGCATCGACACGCTTGGTCTCTGCGGAGAGTCCGCTATCGGATGCCTCGGCAGCGATCTCTTCTCCCGCCGCTTCCGCTTCCTCGTAGCTGTCAAAGTATTCCTCATTGTAACCCGTAAGTGAGCTCTCGCCGCCTTCCTCAGCTGCCGCAAGCACCGGCACCTGAATCTGTGCGAACATCACCATGGCGATCATGATCGCCAGCAACGCTTTGATTTGTTTTTTCATACGACCCCTCCTGATAAGAAACTAACGTACAATATTCGGTCTGGCCGTCGATCCGGGTGCTGCCCCGCCCTTCGGAACCATAACAATGTTGATACCTTCCAGTCGTTTGGACATGCCGGAGGTTCCGGACATCTCGCCGTTCTTCGCCCAGTCAAGCCAGCCGACATCCTGAACGTGCACACGATAGTAGATGTCATACTGCGATGCGATCGCTCCGGTCAGCGATATACGAATTCCCTCCAAACGCAGGCTCCTTCCGGAGGTTCCCGCCATAGCGCCATTCGATCTCCATGACTGCCAGCCCACATTCTGTACATGGGTCTGATAGGTTACGCCGCCGTTTACGCCACGTCCAAGCTGGATATTGATACCCTCGAGACGCAGGGATCTGCCGGAGGTTCCGGACATTGCGCCGTCACAGCTCCATGCCTGCCAGCCTACGTTTTGCACATGGGTTCTGTAATTGATCAGGCCCGCATAGGGTCCCTGATAAGGCCGCGTCGTCGGTACGCCGGGCGCTTTACCCTTCGATACGATAACGATATTGATGCCTTCCAGTCGCAGACTGTAGCTCTCCGTACCGGCCATCGCACCGTTTGCAGCCCAGTCAAGCCAGCCGTAATTCTGTGCATGCACGCGGTAATATACGTCGTACTTGTCCTTATTGGCTCCGGTCAGTTCGATCTGGATACCCTCAAGGCGAAGACTTCTTCCGGAGGTTCCGGACATCACGCCGTTCGCCTTCCAATCCTGCCAACCGATATTCTGCACATGCGTACGGTAGCGGATCCCGAGACCGGAATCGCCGGCCACCTTGATCTCAATACCCTCAAGTCGCAAGGATCTTCCGGAGGTACCGGCCATCAGTCCGTTCGTCTTCCATGCCTGCCATCCGTCGTTTTGTACATGTGTCCTGTAAGACACGGTGATTCCCGGCGCCTTGTTGGTGATGTCGGGATTGTTGATCTTGTACTGCTGCTCAGCCACACCGGACTGCTTTCTGTACCAGTCGCGGATGAAGTTGCCCGCAGTGGAAAGCTCTGAAGTCGACCATCCGCTGGTCTTGTTGCAGCTGCTCTTTATAAGTGCCGATGTCTCGTTCTTGTTTGAAAGACTCCATGCACAGTAGCTTACCTTATATTTGTCGCACATGGAAAGCCACTCTGTGGAAGTCTGGGTGTTGACATTTCCGTTGCCCGATGCCTCGGACAATCCGAACTCCGTAACGAATACGGGGATCTTGTACTTGTCGATGGCTGTGGGAATCTTGTTCTTGAGCCACTGATTGTGATTCGGATCCGATGCGTAGAAGTGAAAGGTATACATGATGTTGCTGTATCCTCTGATCGGATCTTCGCAGGGCTCGTAGGTGTGTCCCGCAGAACCAAGCTGTGACCAGGTCGGCGTACCCACAATGATGATCGCATCGCTGTCGTTCGCGCGGATCACAGGGATCACTTCAAGGGCATAGGACTTGATGTCCGACCAGGAACAGCCATTGGGCTCATTGCAGATCTCGTAGATCACATTGCTGTAGCTCTTATACTTCGAAGACATTTCGCGGAAGAACTCCTTCGCTTCCGACTTATGTCTCTGCGGGTTGCCGTCATTTAAAATGTGCCAGTCGATAATGACGTACATACCAAGCTCCGTGGCCGCCTGCACGCCCTTTTCCACCTGCGCCTTCATACCGCTCTTGTTGCCGTTGCAGTATCCGTTGTACTCCTCCGTATACATGGCAAGACGGACACAGTTGGCACCCCAATCGTCGCGCAGGGTCTGAAATGCAGCCTTGTTGTTGTACGGATAACCCACATCCCATCCGAGTCCGTGCGTACTGACTCCATGGATCTGAAACGG
>CAMOHF010000057.1 GCA_946614685.1 uncultured Clostridia bacterium
CATCGTAACGGTCAACGACTACCTGGCAAAGCGTGATGCCGAGTGGATGGGTAAGGTGCATGAATTCCTGGGACTCACCGTCGGCGTGATCCTGAACAGCTATAAGAACGATGAGCGTCGTGCGGCTTACGCATGCGACATCACCTATGTAACCAACAACGAGCTTGGATTTGACTACCTGCGTGACAACATGGTCATCTACAAAGAGCAGCTCGTGCAAAGAGATTTGAATTACGCCATCGTCGACGAGGTCGACTCCGTCCTGATCGATGAGGCACGTACACCGCTC
This sequence comes from uncultured Clostridia bacterium, assembly GCA_946614685.1. GTDB lineage: Bacteria > Bacillota > Clostridia > Lachnospirales > Lachnospiraceae > Coprococcus_C. The sequence goes on from CAMOHF010000057.1 coordinate 290, forward strand.
ATTATCTCCGGTCAGAGTGGAAAGTCCACAGACCTTTACAAGATGTGCGACTATCTTGCGCGCCGCATGAAGCGCGGTACCGCCTCCATGGAGCTTTCCAAGATGGATGCCATTATGGGCAATCAGCTTGAGGAAGACGGAGATTACCTGGTAGACGAGAAGGATAAGCAGGTTGTACTTACCGCACAGGGCGTGAAGGAAGTCGAGCAATTCTTCCACATCGACAACTTCTCCGATGCGGACAACATCGACATTCAGCACAACATGATCATGGCGCTCCGCGCACATGCGTTGATGTTCAAAGATAAGGACTACGTGGTGAAGGACGACGAGGTTTTGATCGTCGACGAATTTACCGGACGTATCATGCCGGGACGCCGTTTCTCCGACGGCCTCCATCAGGCGATCGAAGCCAAAGAGAACGTAAAGGTTAAGAGAGAGTCCAGAACACTTGCAACCATTACATTCCAGAACTTCTTTAATAAGTATAAGAAGAAAGCCGGTATGACCGGTACCGCATTGACCGAGGAAGAAGAGTTCAGAGAAATCTACGGCATGGATGTCGTTGAGGTTCCCACCAACCTTCCGATAAAGCGTATCGATCATCAGGATTCCGTCTTCAAGACAAAGCATGAGAAGTTAAATGCGATCGTTGAGGCGGTTGCGGAATCTTACAAGAAGGGACAGCCCGTTCTGGTAGGTACCATCACCATCGACGCATCCGAGGAGCTCTCCAGACTTCTTACGAAGCGGAACATCCCTCATAAAGTCCTCAACGCGAAGTTCCATGAACTCGAGGCTGAGATCGTTGCCGACGCGGGTCAGAAGGGTGCGGTTACCATCGCCACCAATATGGCCGGCCGTGGTACGGATATCAAGCTGGGCGAAGGTGTTGCCGAGCTCGGAGGCTTGAAGATCATCGGTACGGAGCGTCACGAGTCGAGACGTATCGACAACCAGCTCCGCGGACGTGCCGGTCGACAGGGAGATCCCGGTGAGTCCAAGTTCTATCTCTCCCTGGATGACGATCTGATGAGACTCTTTGGTTCCGAGAGAGTGAAGAGCGTTTATGATGCGCTTCGTATTCCCGAGGGCGAGGAGATCCAGCACAAGACAATTACAAACTTTATCGAGAAGGCACAGAAGAAGATCGAGTCCAACAACTTTGCAATTCGTAAGAGCCTCCTTGAGTTTGACCAGGTAAACAATGACCAGCGTGAGGTGATCTACGCAGAGCGCCGCCGTGTGCTTGACGGCGAGAACATGCGCGAAGTGATCTTCAAGTTTGTTCAGGATACGGTTGAGAGCTATATCGATAAGACCTGTTCCCCGGATCTTCCTTCATCCAAGTGGGAGATTGTGGAATTGAACAAGATCCTGATTCCGATCGTGCCCCTTGCTCCCATCGAACTTACCGAGGAAGAGAAGAAAGACAGCAACCTCAATGCGTTTAAGCAGAGACTGAAGGAAGAGGCTGCGAAACTCTATGAGGCGAAGGAAGCGGAGTTCCCCGAGCAGGAACATTTCCGAGAGATCGAGCGCGTCGTTCTCCTTAAAGTCATCGACAAGAAGTGGATGAGCCATATCGATGATATGACGCAGCTTCGCCAGGGTATCGGCCTGCAGTCCTACGGAAGCAAGGATCCGGTGGTTGAGTACAAGTTCGCCGGATATGATATGTTCAACGAGATGACGGAATCCATCCGCGAGGATACGGTCCGCATGCTTCTGCATGTGAAGATCGAGCAGAAGGTAGAGCGCGAGGAGGTTGCGAAGGTAACCGGCACGAATAAGGACGCTTCCACCAAGGGAGAGCCGATTCGCAGAAAGAGCGCCAAAATCGGAAGAAACGATCCCTGCCCTTGCGGCAGCGGAAAGAAATACAAGAACTGTTGCGGCAGGAACGCATAATAAAGGTGGTGACTTCTTTGATCGAACTTGATCAGTACAAATTCGCACTCGGCGAATACAAAAGCCCGCTCAACGAAGTGAGGGATTCACTTTGACATCCCGGGCAAAGAACTTCGCATAGAGGAGCTTTCCGGCAAGCTGGAGGCCCCGGGATTCTGGGATGACGCATCGAACAGTCAGATCGTCATGAAGGAATTAAAAAACTTAAAAGATACACTGGAGGGCTATCGTGCCCTGGAAACTGCGTATGAGGATATGGAGACATTGATCGAGATGGCGGAGGAATCGGATGACAAATCCCTGCTCCCCGAGCTCGAAGAGATGATGGAGAACTTCAAGACGGAGTTCGAGGACTTAAGGATCTCGACGCTCTTGTCCGAAGAGTATGATACCAACAATGCAGTCGTGACGATTCACGCCGGCGCGGGCGGGACCGAGTCCTGCGACTGGAGCTCCATGCTCTATCGTATGTACACCCGCTGGGCGGAAAAACATGGTTTTACCGTCGAAGTACTTGATTATCTCGACGGAGACGAGGCCGGTATCAAGTCTGTCACCTTCCAGGTGAACGGCATCCACGCATACGGATACTTAAAGTCCGAGAAGGGCGTGCACCGACTGGTGCGCATTTCCCCCTTCAATGCCGCGGGGAAAAGACAGACCTCATTTTCGTCCGTGGATGTTATGCCGGAACTTGATGACAGCGTTGAGGTTGATATCAACGAGGACGATCTTCGGATCGACACTTATCGTTCGTCCGGCGCGGGCGGACAGCATATCAACAAGACCTCATCGGCCGTCAGAATCACGCACCTTCCCACAGGTATCGTGGTACAGTGTCAGAATGAGCGGTCCCAGCACAGCAACAAAGACAAGGCCATGAAGATGCTCATGTCTAAACTGTATCTTTTAAAGAAGCAGGAGAATGAGGACAAACTCTCCGACATCCGCGGAGAGGTCAGCGAAAATGGCTTCGGCAGTCAGATTAGATCGTACGTACTGCAGCCCTACACCATGGTAAAGGACGTGCGAACCGGCTGTGAAGTCGGCAATGCAGGACAGGTTTTGGATGGCGGGATCGAACCCTTCATCAACGCATATTTGAAGTGGATTAACACGAAAAAGGAGGAATAACGCATGGAAGAGATGAAATTTGTATTATTTACCCTCGGAGAGCATTACTATGGTATTCCTCTGTATGAGATCAACAGTATCGAGCAAAGCTACAAGCTGGTGCCGGTACCGATGGGAGCAAAGTATGTCAAGGGCTTGATGCACCTTCGCAACGAAGTGATCCCCGTGTATGATCTGAAAGAAAAATTTAACATCGACCGAACGCCGAGGGATCATCAGCTGCTGGTCGGTGAAACACACGGCTTCAGGGTCGGACTTGAGGTTGACGAGGTTGTCGGAATCATTCCCATCCCCGATGAGAACATCAAGGAGATCCCCAAACTGGTCGAGACAGATGAGACCAACTACTTAGGCGCGGTAGTCCGCGTGACGCTTCCGAGCGGAGAAGAGGGCCTGGTACTCGTTTTGGAAATCGATCACATTATGTCTGAAGAGGATTTTGAACGCCTTCAGAGAGCCGTGGAAGAGAGGAGTCAGGAATAATATGGTAAATGTTGCTATCTTGGGCTACGGTACGGTAGGATCGGGCGTTGCGAAAGTCTTAACGGACAATGCGGCAGAGATCGCCGGACGCGTGGGAGAAGAGTTAAATATCAAATATGTTTTGGATCTGAGGGATTTCCCCGGTGATCCTTTTGAGAAGGTTGTGGTACACGACTACGAGCTGATCGCCGCAGATCCCGAGGTTTCCGTTGTGATCGAAGTTATGGGTGGCCTTCACCCTGCGTATGAGTTCACAAAGCGTGCGCTGGAATCCGGCAAGAGCGTATGTACCTCCAACAAGGAACTGGTTGCCGCTAAGGGCGCAGAGCTTTTAAAGGTCGCCAGAGAGCATAATGCAAGCTACCTCTTCGAGGCCAGTGTCGGAGGCGGTATCCCCATCATCCGTCCCCTGGTGCAGGCGCTTACCGCGGACAAGATCGAAGAGGTGTGCGGTATCTTAAACGGAACGACCAACTACATCCTCACAGCAATGTCCGAGGGTGGTGCCGACTTTGACAGCGTACTTGCCAAGGCACAGGAACTCGGCTATGCCGAGCGCAATCCCGAGGCGGATATCGAGGGACATGACGCATGTCGAAAGATTGCGATCCTTGCATCCCTTGTCTCCGGCAAACAGGTAGATTACAAAGATATTCTTACCGAGGGTATCACAAAGATCACAGATGAAGATATGAAACTTGCGGAAGCAATCGGCGGATCCATCAAGCTGCTGGGTGTCAGCAGATGGAAGGACGGCAAGGTATTCGCAAGAGTTTCACCCTTCGTTGTGGAAAAACACCACTCCCTCTATGCGGTAAACGACGTATTTAACGGTATCATGGTTCACGGAAACATGGTTGGTGACGTGATGTTCTACGGCAGCGGCGCGGGATCGCTTCCCACAGCCAGCGCGGTTGTGTCCGACGTTGTAGAGATTGCGAAGAATATAGGCTCCAATATCCCGATTACTTGGAGTGAGGACAAGCAACCGGTCGAGGATCCGAAGGCATTTACCTGCAGATTTCTCGTACATGTGAAGGAAGGAAAGCAGGCTGTGGCCGATGCTTTCGGACAGACAGACACGGTATCCGAGTCTGCGGAAGACGGAACGGTATTTCTCACAGGGAACATGACCGAGGCCGAGTACGATCAAAAGGTCGGAGCGCTTACGGTTGTTCGCATGCTGAGAACTATTTGATAAAGAGAGGTACAGGAGGAAAACATGCTTGTAGTTAAAAAGTTTGGCGGCACTTCCGTTGCCAACAAAGAACGAATCTTTAACGTAGCAAATCGTTGTGTCGAGGAGTATCGCAAGGGTAATGACGTGGTGGTAGTTCTGTCTGCCATGGGCAAATACACCGACGAGCTGATCGATATGGCGAAGGATATCAACGAGAACCCGCCGAAGCGCGAGATGGACATGCTCTTCACCATCGGTGAGCAGATGTCCGTAGCATTGATGGCGATGGCCATGAATAAATTAGGTGTTCCCGCGGTTTCGCTCAACGCATTTCAGGTTGCGATGCACACCACTTCCGTGTACGGTAACGCAAGACTGAAGAGAATTGACAGTGAGCGTATCCGCCATGAGCTTGAGCAGAAGAAGATCGTTATCGTGACGGGCTTCCAGGGCATCAATAAGTTCGATGACTATACCACACTCGGAAGAGGCGGTTCCGATACAACCGCAGTTGCACTTGCGGCAGCACTTAATGCAGACGCCTGTGAGATTTATACCGACGTGGACGGCGTTTATACAGCCGATCCGAGAAAGGTGAAGGACGCAAGAAAGCTGAACGTGGTAACCTACGACGAGATGCTTGAACTCGCAACACTCGGTGCGGGCGTGCTTCACAACCGTTCCGTGGAACTTGCAAAGAAATATGGTGTGACCCTGGTGGTTCGCTCCAGTCTGAATAATGAAGAAGGTACAATTGTTAAGGAGGGATCAAAGATGGAGAAGATGCTAGTAAGCGGTGTTGCAGGAGATACAGATACAGCGAGAATCGCGATTATCGGATTAAAGGACGAGCCGGGTATTGCGTTCAAACTGTTCAACGCACTTGCAAAGAGCAACATCAATGTCGACATGATCCTTCAGTCCATCGGACGTAAGGGCACCAAGGATATCAGCTTCACCGTAAGCGAGGAGAATGCAGACGAAGCAGCTGATGTGATCAACAACAACTTTGACAACTTCGAGTCTGTAGACGTGAACAAGAACGTTGCCAAGGTATCGATCGTCGGCGCAGGCATGCAGACCAATGCCGGTGTTGCAGCGAAAATGTTTGAGGCGCTTTATGATGAGAACATCAACATCCGCATGATCTCTACTTCCGAGATCCGCGTAACTGTATTGATCGACCGCGAGAACACCGAGCGTGCGATGAATGCAGTGCATGATAAATTCTCACTTGGTGAGCGATAAAAACCTTAAGCCTGTATCGCTTCGGTGATACAGGTTTTTGCGATTATATGGGAGCGTCTGAAGATGAACCAAAGAACAGATTATATCTCATGGGACCAGTATTTTATGGGAATCGCCATGATGTCGGCCGAGAGAAGCAAGGATCCCGGGACGCAGGTGGGCGCCTGTATCGTGGACGGGGATAACCGGATTCTTTCCGTAGGCTACAACGGCATGCCCAAGGGCTGCGAGGATGATGTGATGCCCTGGAACCGCGACGGCGAGGGACTCTCCAGCAAATACATCTACGTATGCCATGCGGAACTGAATGCGATCCTCAATTATCGCGGTGGCGGCACCCTGCGCGGCGCGCGGTGCTATGCGACGCTGTTCCCGTGCAATGAGTGTGCAAAAGCACTGATCCAGAGCGGAATATCTGAGGTAATCTACCTCTCGGACAAGTATGCGGATACGGACAGTACCATTGCGTCCAAAAAGATGTTTGATATGGCGGCGCATGGCGCGGGCACGAAGAGAATCGCCCAGGCATTGG
>CAMOHF010000058.1 GCA_946614685.1 uncultured Clostridia bacterium
CAGTCACTGGCAGACAAAACCGGTATCTCTCCATCCGTGATCAGTCGCTACAAAAGCGGGGAACGTGTGCCCGCACCCGACAGTGACCATATTGACGCCTTAACCGACGGAATCATGGCGCTTGCGGACACCACCAAATGCGACGAACCTCTGGATGAGGACACGATCCGGCAGGCGTTTGTCACCTCCATCACAGGCATCGTGATCCCTTACGATGCTTTTGTGAAGAACCTCCGCATACTTCTTACTACCTTTCATATCAGTAATCAGGACTTTGCGAGAGGCATCAGCTTCGACCCCTCCTATGTCTCACGTATTCTGGACGGCAAGCGTCGTCCTGCCAATCTCTACCCCTTTATCCTAAACACATCGGACTTCATTGCGGAATGTATCGCAACCGATGCTGATATCGACAGTCTTTCCGGTATCCTTGAACTTCCGAAGGATCACCTTACCACCGTGCGCGGACGAAGCAAAATGATTGCCGCCTGGCTCGGCTCGGTGAGTGTCGCAAAGGAGGATCCCATCGCATCCTTCCTGTCCACGGCCAGCAACTTTGATCTGAATGATTTTACGGCATCGATCCATTTTGATAAGATCAAGACCCCCACGGTCCCCTTCCACCTTCCGTATACGCGGATTTACACAGGCCTTGCCGAGATGATGGAATCGGAACTTGATTTTATGAAGGCAACCGTGCTTTCCAAGTCGACGGATCCTGTCATCATGTACAGCGACATGCCCATGGATGAGATGTCAAAGGATCCGGACTTTCCGAAGAAATGGCTCTTCGGCATGGCCTGTCTGTTAAAGAAGGGCCTTACACTCCACATCATCCACAATATCGATCGTCCCTTTGAAGAGATGATGCTCGGGCTGATCAGCTACATTCCCATGTATATGACCGGACAGATCGTCCCTCATTATCTCGAGAACAATCAGAGTGATGTATTCCTGCACTTTGTCCGCTACTCCGGAAGCGCAGCCCTGATGGGCGAAGCGATCCGCGGCCATCACGCCGAGGGGCGCTACACGCTGATGCGCAAAAAGGAAGACCTCCTCTATTGCAAAAAAAGAGCCTACAGCCTGCTGAAGCAGTCTAAGCCCCTGATGCAGATCTTCACGCGCGATCAGGAAAAGGAATTCATCACATTCAGAGAATCCCAACTCTGGGACGAGAACGACCGTACCATCATTACCTATGCACCTCCGATCTTTACCATTCCGGATGCGGTGCTTGAGCATTTGCTTTCGATCAACAAAGTAAACGATGCGGACGCTGCACGGATTGTGAAGTACGTGCACAACCTGAAAGAAGTCATGCAGAAAATGACGCAAAAAACAAAGTGTCATCTCTCCTATCCGATCCTTTCCAAGCGCGATTTCGACAGCCACCCTCTGACGCTCGAGCTCTCGGATCTGTTTTTGGAGTATCCCATCGTCTACAGCTACGAAGACTACCTCGCACACACCACGGCAACGGAGAACTACGACACAGCCGGAAATCATATGACATTCGTGACGGACCATTTTCTGTCCTTCAGAAACATCCGTATCATCGTCTATGCCGGCCACTTTGTGCTTGTATCAAAAGCAAAAGCACCGGCCATCCACTTCGCGATCCATCATCCGAATATGGTCAGTGCTTTTGAAAATTATGTCTCTTCCGTCACGGACGAAAGACTTTTTGCGGTTTCAAGCAGCTCAAGCATGGGTGCAAAGGCCGACGGTACCGCATAAGTTTCGACAAGTTCCTCTCTTGTCACCCACGTAAGATTCTCCGGCATCTTCTCACAGAGGAAACAGTACGCCGTCACCTGCCACTCCACATGGGTAAAGATATGCCGGTAACTGCTTTCCATCAGGATCTCGGACGGTGCCGCACCGAGTGTTCCCGCGAATGCGGATGCGGTATGAACATCCGACTCATCCTTTACAACATGATTCGGAAACTCCCAGAGATTTGCAAGCAGCCCCGTTTCGGGGCGTTTTTTGATTGCGATCTTGTCGCCGCATACAAGCACCAGCGCTTCCATCTTCTCAATCCTTCGCTTTTGTTTTTCCTGTTTTACGGGATAGTGCTGCCACGCATTCTTCTCATGCGCGAGACAAACGGAAGAAAGCGGACAGTTCCCGCAGTCGGGCGCGCCGTTCGGAACACAGACACAGGCTCCGAGTTCCATAAGGCTCTGGGTCATGATCATGGGATCCGTCTTACGGTACATCGGGAGCAGGTCCTCCCTTACTTCCCTCTTGGTGCTTTCTTTCGTGATATCTCCCGCATAAGCAAAGACCCGGGCATAGACACGCAGACAGTTGCCGTCCACCGCAGGTGTGGGAAGTCCGTAGGCAATGGAGGAGATGGCACCCGCCGTGTAATCTCCGATCCCGGGAAGGCTCCTGATCGACTCATACGTATCGGGAAACACCCCGCCGTACCTACTTACGATCACCTCCGCCGCTTTTTTTAAGTTGGCGGCACGCCTGCAATAGCCGAGCCCCTGCCACAGTTTCATCAGGCGTTCCTCCGAAACAAAAGCAAGCGAAGCCGCATCCGGCAGCTCCGCAAGAAATCTTTTATAATATTCCACCACCGCGCTTACTCTGGTCTGCTGCAGCATGATCTCCGAAATCCAGATATGATAAGGATCACGATCAGCCCGCCACGGCAGATCACGTTTGTGCTGCGGATACCAGGCCGCAAGCGCTTCGGCCATCTTGATGACTCTCTCAGTTTTCCTCATATACAATCTTTCCACGACAGATGGTATAGTGGATCTTTCCCGGAAGTTCCCATCCGAAGAAGGGACTGTTTGACGCCTTTGAAGCAAAGTGATCCACCTTCCAAATCTCCTCCGGCCCATAGATGATAAGATCCGCAACCGCACCTTCTCTTACGGATGCCGGTTCCATCCTGTAGAACAAAGCAGGGTTGGTACTCATCAGTCGAAGCAGCTGCATCAGTGTGATATGTCCCGGCTCCACCAGGTAGCGGATTCCCAAAGCAAAGGAGGTCTCAAGGCCCGTGATACCGCTCGGGGCATCCTTCATGGGACGAGCTTTTTCCTCTGCGCTGTGCGGGGCATGATCGGTAACGATCATGTCAATGGTACCGTCCTTGATCCCCTCGATGATCGCCTGTCTGTCAGCCTCGGTGCGAAGAGGCGGATTCATTCTGGCATTGGTGCCGTAAGTGAGCACGGCCTCTTCCGTCAGCGAGAAATGATGCGGTGTTGCCTCCGCATGGATATCGCCACCCATAGCCTTCGCCGCCCGAACGTAGGATACGCTTCTTGCGGAGCTGATGTGCTGGATGCACAGCGATGCTCCCGTTTCAAGCGCGATGGCCGTATCCCGCGCCACCATCACCTCCTCGGCCAGAGCCGAGGCTCCGCCGTAACCGATCTTTTCGGAGACCGCGCCCTTGTTCACGCCCGGGGCATCGATAAACTTCGGGTCTTCCTCGTGAAGCGCCATCGGAAGGTCAAGCTCCGCTGCCTTTTGCATGGCGCAGTATAAAAGCGCCTCATCCATAATGGGAAGTCCGTCATCCGTAAATCCCGCTGCGCCCGCGGCTGCAAGCGCATCCATATCCACAAGTTCCTCACCTGCCATACCCTTCGTAACAGTGGCAGTGGTAAGAACGTGGATGCCGGTCGTCTCTCCCTTCTCCTGAATGTAGGAAAGTGTCTCAATATTATCTACCGCCGGTTTTGTGTTGGCCATCAGGACCACGGTGGTAACACCGCCCTTTGCCGCTGCAGCGGCTCCGGTTTCTATATCCTCTTTGTACGTAAATCCCGGATCACGAAAATGTACATGCGTATCCGTAAGACCCGGTGATACGTAAAGTCCCGTCGCATCGATCACCTGCGCTTTTTCAGCGGAAAGGTTTTTTCCCACGGCGCAGATCGTACCGTCATCGATCAAAACATCGGCGATGCCGTCGGTTCCCGTCACGGGGTCTACAATGTGTCCGTTCTTGATCAAGATCATGTCAGTTCTCCTCCGTCCGAATCCTGAAATCTTTCCCTATTCTAACACAGACACCGCAGCATATCAAACAGGATAGTCGGAAGTAAAGCATGCCGTACAAAGCGACATATCGCCCACCATGGTCTTAAAATCCTCGATATCAAGATACTTTAACGAGGCAGCGCCGATCCGTTTTTGAACTTCTTCCGTGGAGTGCTCGGATGCGATCAGCTGTTTTGCGCTCGGCACATCGGTCCCGTAATAACACGGATAGAGGAAGGGCGGAGACGAGATTCTGACATGCACCTCTTTGGCCCCTGCCTCTCGGAGCATTTCTATGATCTGCGACATGGTCGTACCGCGCACAATGGAGTCATCGATCAAAACAATTCTCTTTCCGGCCACCACACTTTTTAAAACAGACAGTTTTCTGTGAACAGCGGATCTTCTCTCCTCATCCGACGGTTTGATGAAACTTCTTCCGATATAGCTGTTCTTATGAAAGATCATAGCGTAGGGAATGCCCGAAGCCTGTGCGTAACCCATGGCCGCCGCAAGACCGGAGTCCGGAACACCTGCCACGATATCCGCCTCAGGGACTTCCTCCTTCGCAAGCGCGTGTCCTGCCCGCACTCTCGCGTCAAAGACCTCAACACCGTCGATGACCGAATCGCTTCTTGCAAAGTAAATGTACTCAAAGATACAGTGGGCGGTCCTACCTCCGCAGAGACGTACATCCGAAGTTAGTCCCTCTGACGTTACCGTAAGGATCTCTCCGGGGAAAACGTCACGGATCACCTCTCCGCCGACAGAGACGATCGCCGCACTCTCCGAGGCAAAGATGTAAGAATCTCCTTTTTTCCCGAGCACCAGCGGCTTGATCCCGTATGGATCCCGCACACCCACCAGTTTCCTCGGACTCATGATAAGACAGGCAAATCCTCCCTTTAAAGTCCCTGCCACCTGAGCGACAGCCGCTTCGATAGACGGCGTCTTCACACGTGCGGATATGATCTCGTAGGCAAGCACCTCCGAATCCGTGGTGGTGTAGTGGGCCTGTCCGCGATACATTTGCTGTTCCTTCAGTTCATCCGCGTTGACGATATTTCCGTTGTGTACCAGCGCAAGACTTCCCTTGATATAATTCATAGCGATGGGCTGCGCATTTTCGGGTGTACTTCCCCCCGTTGTGGAGTATCTGACATGACCGACACCGATGTTTCCGGTAAGTCGTTCCATATCCTGTTTCGAAAAGACCTCCGTAACAAGACCCATGCCTTTCTTCGTCTCTATGTTTCCCATCGGCCCCGACGTATCCGACACGGAGATGCCCGCAGACTCCTGTCCTCTGTGCTGCAATGCTACAAGCCCGCAGTATATGTCGGCCGACACCTGCGTTGCCTCCGGGGCGTACATTCCGAACACACCACATTCCTCATGTAGCTTATCCATTTTTGATAACCTCCTTAACGCAAAGCCCGGCAGCACACCATAAAGGTGTCCTGCCTGACTTTTGCCTTTTATTTTGCTTTCTTATTCCACATCCTGAAGTGCGGCGTAGTTTTCCTCGCCGGTGCGGATCTTAACAACCCGACTTACAGGATAGACAAATATCTTTCCGTCTCCGATCTTTCCGGTGTAAAGTGTCTTCTTTGCAACCTCGATCACACTGTCCACGGGAATTCCGCTTACAACAACCTCCAGCTTGATCTTCGGAAGAAGTGTCATATCCATTTCGACTCCACGGTACATCTGTCCGGTTCCCTTCTGGATACCGCAGCCTGTTACCTGTGTCACGGTGATGCCTGTAACACCGAGGTCGTTTAAAGCTCTCTTCAGCCTGTCGTACCTGGACAGTTTGGTGATGATCACCACCTTGTTGATGCCCGTCTCAAGGCTTGTGCCCTTTAAGGTCTCGGACACATTTTCTACCGGAACGGATGCCTTCTTTGCAGCTTCGCTTGCCTCTTCGTAATCCGATACACCCAGGTTGGTGTTCTCATTTGCAAGCATGGAAGCGCTGTTCATATCGACGATGGAGAATCCCGCATATGCGGATGTCAGACCGTGCTCCATAATATCAAGTCCTTCGATCTCCTCTTCCTCGCTCACACGAAGACCGAAGATCAGTTTAATGATGAAGAATACAACGATCATGGTGATCGCAGCCCAGGCAGCTACGGTTACAAATCCGAGAAACTGCTTGCCGAGAAGGTCGACACCGCCGCCGTAAAAAAGACCTGAGAGTGTGTCGTTTCCGGGAGCATCTGTGGTAGCAAAGAGTCCGACTGCGATGGTACCCCAGATACCGTTTAACATATGTACCGCACAAGCACCGACGGGATCGTCGATATGGAGCACATAATCAAGGAACCATACACCGAAGCATACCAGGAGTCCCGCAACGGCACCGATCACGATCGCGCCCAAAGCGTCTGTTACATCACAGCCTGCGGTGATTGCCACAAGTCCGGCCAGAGAAGCATTCAGACACATGGACACATCCGGCTTACCGTACTTGATCCATGTAAAAACCATACATACAACCGTAGCGATTGAAGGTGCAATGGTTGTGGTCACGAATACGGATGCAAGCTGATCTACGGAAGTACATGCAGCTCCGTTAAATCCGTACCAGCCGAGCCAGAGGATAAATACACCGAGTGCACCGATCACGATATTATGTCCGGGGAAGGCGTTCACCTTCACCACCTTGCCGTTCTCGTCACGCTCAAACTTTCCGATACGGGGACCTACCATCTTCGCTCCCACGAAGGCTGCA
>CAMOHF010000059.1 GCA_946614685.1 uncultured Clostridia bacterium
ACGATCACCAAGGGAACCAAGGCGCCTCAGGCAGCAGGTAAGATCCATACAGACTTTGAGAGAGGATTTATCAAGGCAGAGGTTGTTGCTTATGACGACCTTATTGCAGCGGGCAATATGCTCGCGGCGAAGGAGAAGGGACTTGTCCGCCAGGAAGGCAAAGAGTATGTGGTTGCCGACGGAGATGTCATCCTGTTTAAGTTCAATGTTTAGGAGATAAAATATGTACGATATCAGATTCCCGCACCTGGGAATTGTCTTTCGAAATATTAAAGATGGATTTAAGGTCTTCGGATTTGAGATCAAGTTTTACGGTCTTGTCATTGTGATTGGATTTCTGCTTGCCTTCTTGATGGTTTCAAAGGAGGCGAAACGCACGGGGCAGAAGGAAGAGGATTATCTTGATCTGTTCCTGTGGATCTTTATTCCTTCTATTTTAGGGGCGAGACTCTACTACGTGATCTTCTCGTGGAAAGAGTATTTTGTACGCGGGCAGGGGATCGGCAAAACACTGCTTGGCCTCATCAATATAAGGAACGGCGGACTTGCGATTTACGGCGGCGTGATCACGGGATTTATCGTGGCTTATGTTTTTGCAAAGAAGAGAAAAATGTCATTCCCTTTGATCGGAGACACGGCGGTGTGCGGTATTCTGATCGGACAGATTCTCGGCCGATGGGGAAACTTCTTCAACAGAGAGGCGTTCGGCGGTTATACGGACTCACTGTTTTCCATGTGCATCCCGGCTGACTATTACCAGGGCAACGGTTCCTTGAGCAGTCTTGTTGCGAAGGGTGTGATCACACAGGAGATGGCGGAACATGCAAAGGTGATCGACGGCATGAACTGGATCAGTGTGCATCCGACCTTCCTGTATGAGTCTGTCTGGAATCTGGTTTTGCTGATTCTGCTTTTGATGTACCGGAAGCATAAGAAGTTTGACGGAGAGGTCTGCCTGATGTACTTCTGGGGCTACGGCCTCGGTAGAGTTTGGATCGAGGGACTCCGGTCGGATTCGCTGATGATCGGGCCTTTAAAAGTCTCACAGCTGCTTGCGGCGCTTTGCGTACTCGTTGCCTCGGCGCTGATCGTCATCGGAAGGCTTAAAAAACAGAAACAAACGGCATAGTGCAATGTGCATAAAAACAAGGAAATGCGATTTTTGGGTTGCATTTCCTTTTTTTATGTTATAGAATAGATGTCGAGTGGAAGTGAAATGGAAGATAAGTAGATGCAAAGTAGATGTACTTATCACGAGAGTTCACTCCAGAAGATCTGCAGTTGAGGAATGATATGGGCAGTAAGTTAAAGGGAAAATCATATAACGGACTGGATGCCAAAGGCAGACTGATCGTTCCTACCCGGCTTCGTGCAGGGTTAGGGGAGAGCTTTGTGCTGTGCCAGGGTATGGATCATAACCTTTACGCTTATCCCAACTCGGAATGGGATGAGTTTTCTGAGAAACTCAGCAAGCTGCCTTTGTCGAATCCGAAGACGCGCAGATTCCGCGAGTTCTTCGAGGGCTCAGCTACTGAGTGCGAAATGGACGGACAGTTTAGAATCGTCATCCCTCAGCAGCTGAGAGAATTTGCGGGCATCGACAAGGATGTCGTTGTGGTTGGACATACCAACTTCGTGGCAATCTGGAATAAGGATGCCTGGGACAAGATGCATCAGGACGAGGCGGATACCATCGAGGAGCTCTCGGAAGAGATCGGCGAGGCGTATGGAATTTAAACATCAATCAGTACTTCTTGCGGAAGTGATCGAAGGACTTTCCATCAAGCCGGATGGATGCTATGTGGATGGAACGCTGGGCGGAGGAGGACACTCCTTCCACATCGCCGAGAAACTCGGTGAGGGCGGCAGACTGATCGGGATCGATCAGGATGCGGATGCCATAGAAGCTGCAAGCAAGCGGCTTGCTCCCTTCGGTGACAGGATCAGGATAGAAAGAGACAATTACGTCAACATCAAGCGTGTCCTTGCCGGGTGCGGCATCGATCGGGTTGACGGCATACTCTTAGACCTCGGCGTATCCTCTTACCAGCTCGACAATGCCGAGCGCGGATTTACCTACAGAGAGGATGTACCGCTTGATATGCGGATGGATCAAAGACAGAATCTCTCCGCGGCGGATATTATAAACGGATACTCGGAAAGCGATCTGTTCCGGATTATCCGGGACTACGGCGAAGACCACTTCGCCAAGAACATCGCAAAACATATCGTAAAAGCAAGAGAAGACGGACCGATACGAACCACCGGCGAACTAAACGAGATCATCAGACATGCGATCCCGGCTAAAGTGAGAGAGAAGGGCGGACACCCGTCCAAGCGTACGTATCAGGCGATCAGGATCGAGACCAATCATGAACTCGAAGTTCTCACCAATGCACTTGATGACATGGTGGAACTCCTTGCTCCGGGCGGAAGGCTATGCATCATCACCTTCCACTCATTAGAAGACAGAATCGTAAAAAACGCATTTAAGACTTATGCGAATCCCTGTATATGCCCGCCGGATTTCCCGGTATGCACATGCGGACGAAAACCAAAAGGCCGAAACATCGGCAAGGCGATCCTTCCGAGTGCAAAAGAACAGGAAGAAAACAGCAGGTCGAAAAGTGCGAAGCTCAGGATATTTGAAAAGGGAGAGAACTGATTATGAGCGAGAGAAGACCGACATACTACGTGGAAGGCAGCGTAGTAAGGAAGCAGGCGGCACTGCCCCAAAGAGAATATGATCCGAGACGTCAGACAAGACGTGCTCCGAGACCGGCAGCGAAACCGCAGGCGGACGTTCGGCTGAAGACGAGAGCGGACAAGGCTCTTGCATTCAACCTGCGCTACACCGTATTTGTCGTCTTCTCTGCCGTAATCATGCTCGGCGCCTGCATCATGATGCTCAACATGGAGATGCAGATTTCGGACAGACAGGACAATATCGTTGCCCTTGAGAATAAGATCGAAGAGATCACCAATGAGAACGATGCAAAAAGGGTTGAACTTGAGAATATGTACTCCTTGGACCAGATCAGAAACATCGCCATGAACGACATGGGTATGGTGTATGCGAAGAAGGGCCAGATCATTTACTATGACAGCGCCAACGAGGATTACGTGAAGCAGCACATGGATGTGCCGGAAACCAAGTAACCCATCGGGACGTGCGTCATGGCTGGAAAGAAGACAAGAAAATTTTGAGAGAAAATGAAAACAAGACTGCTCATCGCCACCGGGCTGATGCTAGCAGCTTTTGTTGTTCTTATCATAAGGATCGTCGCGATCAATACGACGAAGGGAAAAGAGTACAAGCAGCAGGTGCTCGCGAACCAGAGTTACTCCAGTACCCTGATCCCGTACAGGCGCGGTGATATTTTGGATGCCAACGGCACGGTGCTTGCCACCAGCGAACGCGTCTACGATATCATCTTAGAACCGAAGAACATCCTCGAGTTCGAGGATAAGCAGAAGGCGACAACTGCCGCGTTAAAGGAATACTTTGGTTTTACGGATCAGGAGATCGCGGGATTCCTTGCGGATAAGGATTCATACTATGTTGTGGCGAGAAAGAAGGAAACCTTTGAGAAGGTGAAGCCATTTCTCGACTTTTGTAATTCCGAGGAAGGCGCCGATGTTACCGGCGTCCGCATGACGGAGCATTACATCAGAAACTATCCGAACGGGACGCTTGCGTGCCACCTGATCGGTTTTTCCAATGACAACAACGGAACCTACGGGATCGAGCAGGGCTACAACGATTACTTAAACGGTTCCAACGGAAGACAGTATACCTATTACAATACGGAACTCGGCAGAACCAACGCGATCGAGGCACCCACCAACGGCGACAATGTCATCACGAGCATTGATACCGGCGCACAGAAGATCGTGGAGGAAAAGGTGAATGCCTACATGAGCAAGGAGGGCGCAAAAAATGTGTCTGTGCTCGTGATGGATCCCAAAACCTGCCGCGTGATCGCGCTTTACAATTCGCATCCTTTTGATCCGAACGATGCCTACGATATCGAGGCAACCAAGTATCAGTTCAAGGATGATGCGGAATTTGCCGCGTTTAAAGCTACCGCTACGGATGCGGCGCAGGTGGAGGCACTCGAGAAGGTATGGAGAAACTTCGTGCTGACCGACGTGTTTGAGCCCGGTTCCACATATAAAACATTTACCATTGCCGGTGCACTCGAGGAGGATGTTATAAAGCCTGAGGACACATTCTTCTGCGACGGAGGTGAAAAGAAGGATACCTTCTACATCAGCTGCCATGCGGTTGATGTCGGCGGACACGGCACACAGGATCTTGCGGGAGCGCTTGCGAACTCCTGTAACGACGCGCTGATGCAGATTGCTGCCAAGGAAGGATCCGATACCTTTGACAAATATCAGGTTATGTTCGGATTCGGACAGAAGACCAATATCGATATTCCCGGCGAGCAGAGCAATGCCTCGCTTTCCAGCGTGGTCTATCATGCCGATACGCTCAATGAAACAGAGCTTGCAACATCCTCCTTCGGACAGGGTGTCTGCGTCTCCATGATCCAGCTCGGAACGGCTTTTTGCTCAGCCATCAACGGAGGATACTACTATCAGCCCAGCGTTGCCACCAAGATCGTGGACGAGAAGGGTAATGTCATCGACAATCTTGACCCCGTATTGGTTCGGAGAACCATCTCTTCGGATGTATCCGCCGAGATGCGAAAGGAATTAGCGGGCGTGGTTGAGGACGGTACGGGACGTCGCTGTGCGGTGGAAGGATACACCATCGGCGGAAAGACGGGTACGGCCGAAAAACTCCCGCGTGGAAACGGCAAGTATCTGATCTCCTTCATCGGATTTGCACCGGTGGATGATCCTCAGATTGTGATTTATGTTGTTGTGGATGAGCCTCACGTGGAAGACCAGGGATCATCCGCGGCATCTTCCTATCTCTTCGCGGATATCGCAAGAGACCTGTTCCCCTACCTGAATATCTACAAAGAAGGGGATGACTACAACGTAGATCAGACGAACCTGGTAGACGAAGTGGGCGGACCGGTATACCAGGGCGATGCTCCGGAGAATGACGTGGCCGGCGGAGATGAGAACACCTACGTTCAGGAAGCTCCCGAGGCGGAAGCGACTGAGGAAGAGGATTCGGAAGATGATTCCGAGGAAGAGACACCTGAGGATGAAGGTGGAGACGAAGAAGAATTCACGGATGAAGACGGGGACGGTATCCCCGATGAATGGGGCTAGGAGAGGAAGAAAACAATGTACGATTACATGATGATCACGAGAGCACATATTGTCGGACCGGGACTTTTGGCCTTTGTTATAGCGCTTGCAGCGAGTCCGATCGCGATCCCGATGCTGCACAAGCTGAAGTTCGGACAGAACGTGAGAGATGACGGACCGCAGTCGCACCTTGCGAAGCAGGGGACGCCAACTATGGGCGGTATCATCATTTTGCTTGCGCTTGCGGCAGGCACCATCGGATTTGTTGGTAAATTCCATGCATCCCTTGTCATCCTTCTTACAACACTCGGTTACGGTTTCGTAGGATTCTTGGATGACTTCTTAAAGATTAAAAAACACCAGTCCGAAGGTCTAAAGCCCTGGCAGAAGATGCTCGGACAGTTTCTGGTAACGCTTGCATTCGGTATTTATCTTTTTAAGTTTTCCGATGTGGGCACAAGTATGTATATTCCGATCGTGGGAAAGGTCATCGATACGAAGTGGATGTTCTTCCCTCTGATGTTTCTGGTAATGCTCGGTACGGTGAACGGCTCGAACTTTACGGACGGCCTGGATGGCCTGGCTTCAACCGTAACGGTTGTGATCGCTCTGTTCTTCCTGGTGACGGCCGGTGGATACAATGCGGAGACCTATCCGGTGATCACCGCCATGATCGGTGCCTTGCTCGGATTCCTGTGCTTTAACTGTTATCCGGCCAAGATCTTTATGGGGGATACGGGCTCTCTTGCGCTGGGCGGATTTGTAGCGTCAACCGCTTATATGCAGCGCATGCCGCTGATCATTGTTATGGTTGCATTTATCTACCTGATCGAGGTAATCTCCGTCATCCTTCAGGTGGCATATTTCAAGAAAACCGGTGGAAAGAGACTGTTCAAAATGGCTCCCATCCATCATCACTTTGAACTTAGCGGCTGGCATGAGACCAAGGTTGTTGCGGTGTTTTCCATCGTGACCGCAGTGCTTTCCGCTGTAGCACTTCTGATTCTGTAGGAGGAACATGATGAAGTATTCACATATCCTTGTGGCGGGTGCCGGACGAAGCGGTATCGACGCCGCGAAACTGATCGCAAGAAATCATATCAAAGCAACACTCTTTGATGAGAATAAAAAAGGAGCGCTGACGGAAGAAGGCCTCCGTGCCAAATTGGAGCAGCCCGGCGTGGATACCGCCATTGATATCCATCTCGGAGAGCTGACAGATGAATTGATCAAAGCAAGCGATGTTATGGTGATCAGTCCCGGTATCTCACTGGAAGTTCCCTTTGCGGTAAAGTATCGTGAGGCGGGCAAGGAGATCATCGGAGAGATCGAGCTTGCTTTCCTATATGAGAAGGGCACAGTCTGTGCCATCACGGGAACCAACGGAAAGACCACTACGACCACCCTGGTCGGAGAGATCATGAAGGTTGCGAATCCGGACACCTATGTGGTCGGAAATATCGGAACGCCTTATACGGGCAT
>CAMOHF010000060.1 GCA_946614685.1 uncultured Clostridia bacterium
ATCTGATCATCGGCGCATGCCTGCTCTACGGTTTCATCATCAACTGTATTATGGTGAGCACCTGCTATGACGCAGCAGCTTCCTTGATCATGGGCAGCCCCATTTTCTTCTTCATCCTGTATCTCGGCATGGCGATCGCCGGCGGTCTTATGGTACATAAGTCCGACAATCCCGTGATCAGCTTTATCGGATACAATCTGTTCGTTTTACCGCTCGGACTGGTTCTTTCTTTTGTACTTAACGTATACGTTGCTGTCGGATACTCCGATATCATCACACAGGCGTTCGGCCTTACCGCTGCGATCACACTGATCATGATGGCAGTGTCATCCATCTTCCCCGACTTCTTCCTGAAGCTCGGAAGAACCCTGATGATCACACTCCTGATCACCATCGTGGCAGAGTTTGTTATGTACCTGATGGGTGCAAACCTTGGTATCATTGATTATGTTGTTGTCTTGATCTTCTGCGGATACATCGGTTATGACTGGGCGAAGGCCAACCGTGTTCCCAAGACCGTAGATAACGCCATTGATTCCGCGGCAGAGCTCTATGTAGATATGGTGAATCTGTTCTTACGACTTCTCCGTATCCTTGCGAGAGCACAGAGTAACTAATGAAAAGCAGGAGGTAGACGATGAAGGCAATCGACACAAAATCAGTGAATTCCATCCGCGTACTTGCGGCGGAAGCAATCCAGAAAGCAAATTCCGGACATCCCGGTCTGCCCCTCGGCGCTGCGCCGATGGCGTATGAACTGTGGGCACACCATATGAACCATGATCCCTCGGATCCGAAGTGGCCGAACCGCGACCGCTTCATCCTTTCCGGCGGACACGGGTCAGCGCTTCTTTATTCACTGCTTCATCTGTTCGGATACGGATTGACGATGGAGGATATGAAGAATTTCCGTCAGTTAGGATCTCTGACACCCGGTCATCCCGAGTACGGACACACGGTGGGTGTGGAAGCAACCACAGGACCGCTCGGCGCCGGTATGGCGATGGCTGTCGGTATGGCGATGGCGGAGAAGCACCTCGCTTCCGTATTTAACAAAGACAATTTCCCTGTAATGGATCATTATACTTATGTGCTCGGCGGCGACGGCTGCATGATGGAAGGTATCAGCTACGAGGCATTCTCGCTTGCGGGTTCCCTCGGCCTTTCCAAGCTCATCGTTCTCTACGATTCCAACAATATCACCATTGAGGGTGATACGGAGATCGCATTTACCGAGGATGTAAGAAAGCGTTTCGAAGCATTCGGCTTCCACACACAGCTTGTGGAAGACGGCAATGATCTCGACGCGATTGCTGCAGCGATCGAGGCGGCGAAGGCAGAGACGGAAAGACCGTCCATGATCGAGATCAAGACCAAGATCGGTGCGGGCTGTCCCGCGAAGGAAGGAAAGGCTTCCGCACACGGTGAGCCTCTCGGCGAGGAGAACCTTGTCGCTCTTCGCGAGAACCTCGGACTTGCCGATATGGCACCCTTCACGATCGCGGACGACGTGACCGAGAACTTCAAATCCCTTGCGGCAGAGGGACGTAAGAAGAGAGATGCATGGTATGCGATGTTTGAGGAGTACGGCAAGAAGTACCCCGAAGATCTCGCGCGCTGGAATACATACCATGACCCCGATAACGCAAAAGCACTTTACGATCTGGATGATTTCTGGCATGTGGTTGACAAGCCGGAAGCTACCAGAAATGTATCCGGAGCACAGATCAATGTGATCAAGAATGTCGTACCGAATCTCTTCGGAGGAGCGGCGGATCTTGCGCCCTCAACCAAGACTTACATGAAGGAAGCCGGAGACTTCTCCAAGGCGACCCCGGAAGGAAGAAACGTTCACTTCGGTATCCGCGAGCTTGCGATGGCAGCCATCGGCAACGGTATCGGACTTCACGGAGGCCTGCGTCCTTACGTATCGACATTCTTCGTGTTCAGCGATTACGTAAAACCCATGGCAAGACTTTCAGCGCTGATGGGACTTCCAACCACCTATGTCTTCACACATGACAGCATCGGTGTGGGCGAGGACGGACCGACACACGAGCCCATCGAGCAGCTTGCTATGCTTCGCGCACTTCCGAACTTCTACGCTTTCCGTCCTGCGGATTCCGTAGAGTGTGCGGCTGCATGGTACTTTGCATTAAACAAGCACGACGCTCCGACGGCATTGGTGCTTTCCAGACAGAACCTGCCCCAGCTTCCCGGAAGCAGTACGGAGGCTTTAAAGGGCGGATATATCACCGAGGATTCCGACAAGGAAACACCGGATGCGATCATCATCGCAACCGGCTCCGAGGTTTCACTTGCGGTAGAGGCCAGAAAGAAACTGCTTGCGGACGGCATCGACTGCCGCGTGGTAAGTATGCCTTGTATGGACCTCTTTATGGAACAGCCGGATGAGTACCGCGAGAAGATTCTTCCGAAGAATGTGACCGCACGCGTCGGCGTTGAGGCACTTTCCTCATTCGGATGGGGAGATCTGCTCGGCCTTTCCGGTGAATTTGTCGGCATGAAGGGCTTCGGCGCTTCGGGCCCCGGCAGTAAATTATTCGAGCACTTCGGCATCACAACGGATGCTGTGGTAGCTGCAGTTAAAAAGACACTGTAAGGAACAGATGCCTGACTACATGGTACACATGCGGTCAGGCATCCTTTTTAAGGAGGTAAGAGTATGCGGGACACTCCGACAGGCGATCGTATCCATATCGGGTTCTTCGGAAGAAGGAATTCCGGAAAATCCAGTGTGGTCAATGCAGTAACGGGTCAGGAACTCTCTGTGGTTTCGGATGTGAAGGGAACCACGACGGATCCCGTTAAAAAATCCATGGAACTGCTTCCCTTGGGACCGGTACTCATCATCGACACGCCCGGTTTTGATGATGCGGGAAGCCTGGGAGAACTTCGCGTGGAACAGACGCGGAAGGTCCTTTCCGGAACAGATATCGCGGTGCTTGTTATGGATGCCACGGAAGGAATGACGGAGGCGGACAGGCAGCTTATTTCCATTTTCAATGAAAAGAAGATCCCGTACGTGTCGGTCTACAACAAGTGCGACCTTCTTGCGGTGGCGGATATGAGACGGCTTTCGCAGGAAGAGCACGCCATTTTGGTGAGTGCCAAGGATAAGAAGAATATCGATCAGCTGAAGGAAGCCATCGCTCTAAAGTCGGATCCGGGCGCTGCACGCCCTTTGGTATCCGATCTGGTGCTTCCGGGAGAAACCGTACTCTTGATCGTTCCCATTGATGAATCGGCGCCGAAGGGAAGGCTGATCCTGCCGCAGCAACAGGTGATCCGGGACCTTCTTGATGCGGAGGCGGTAAGTATCGTCTGCGGAGTGGACCGCGTTGCGGACACTTTGAGCAAATTAAGCGTTCCGCCGAGACTTGTGATCACGGACAGCCAGGTCTTCGATCGGGCATCGGCTGTCGTCCCCGAGGAGATATATCTCACTTCTTTTTCCATTCTGATGGCAAGGAAGAAGGGATTTCTTGCCGCAGCCGTGGAGGGCGTGTCGGGACTTACGGCGCTTTCCGACGGCGCGCATATACTGATCGCCGAGGGCTGTACCCATCACAGACAGTGCAAGGATATCGGAACCGTGAAACTGCCGGCGATGATCAGGAAGTTTACCGGCAGGGAGCTTCGTTTTTCTTTCTGCTCGGGAGGCGATTTCCCGGAGGATCCTTCCGCGTATGATCTTGTGATCCACTGCGGCGGTTGCATGATCGGTGATCGCGAGGTGGTAAGCCGTATGCAGGCAACACTTGCGGCGGGCGTACCGTTTACCAATTACGGAACCGCCATCGCGAAGATGAACGGGATCCTGGATCGATCCCTGGCGATATTCCACGGAAGATACACATAGCGGGAACCCCACATCTTGTGGCCTTTATCCAAATTTGACAGAAAACCTTCCATATATTGAAAAGGAGCCGTCAAATTGCCCTCAAAATTGTATACAATATACAATCTGTGTATTGAAAAAAGTACAAGAAAGTACATTTCCTGCATTGATGTGTATACAATTCCTTGTTATAATGAATTTACCACAAGGGCAGTATTTCGCCCGAACCCCGATTTTACGCAGGTTTCGGGGTTTGTCAATATCAATAGCAGCGGCGTGGCCGCAGAGAAAAAGGAGGAGTTATAGACAATGTTACTCAAGTTCAAAGCATTGGAGACTGACAGCTGGAACGGCTTCGTTCCCGGTAAGTGGCAGAAAGAAGTAGAGGTTAGAGACTTCATTCAGAGAAATTACACCCCTTATGAAGGTGATGATAGCTTCCTTGCAGATCCCACACAGGATACAAAGGATCTTTGGGCCATGGTTATGGACCTTAGCAAGAAGGAAAGAGAAGCAGGCGGTGTTCTCGATATGGATACCAAGGTGGTTTCCACCCTTACATCTCACGGCCCGGGATATCTCGATAAGAGCAAAGAGAAGATCGTTGGTTTCCAGACAGACAAGCCTTTCAAGAGAGGCATGAATGTGTACGGCGGTATCCGTATGGCCATGAAGGCATGCGAAGACAACGGTTATAAGGTAGATCCCGAGATTGTAGAGTTCTTCACAACTCACAGAAAGACACATAACGCCGGTGTATTCGATGTTTATGATCCTGAGATCAGAAGATGCCGTACCAACCACATTATCACAGGTCTTCCCGATGCGTATGGACGTGGACGTATCATCGGTGACTACAGAAGAGTCGCACTCTATGGTATTGATTTCCTGATAGAGGACAAGAAGATTCAGAAGGAGTCCTTCGGTGAGGTTTACACGGACGATGTTATCAGAGGCAAGGAGGAGATCTCCGAGCAGATCAGAGCACTTCAGGAGCTCAAGACTATGGCTGCAAGCTATGGTATCGATATCTCCAAGCCCGCTAAGAATGTTCAGGAAGCTATCCAGTTCCTGTACTTCGGTTACCTCGGCGCTGTTAAGGAGCAGAACGGTGCTGCAATGTCCCTTGGACGTACATCCACATTCCTTGACATCTATGCTGAGAGAGATTTAAAGAAC
The DNA here is from genome assembly GCA_946614685.1 of uncultured Clostridia bacterium. Classification (GTDB taxonomy): domain Bacteria; phylum Bacillota; class Clostridia; order Lachnospirales; family Lachnospiraceae; genus Coprococcus_C. Next base: position 5,042 of record CAMOHF010000060.1, read on the forward strand.
GGTACATTTACTGAGGAGCAGATTCAGGAGTTCATAGATCACTTTGTTATGAAGCTTCGCTGCGTGAAGTTCGCAAGAACACCTGAGTACAACTCCATCTTCGCCGGTGATCCGGTATGGGTAACCGAGTCTCTCGGTGGTATGGGCGTAGACGGCAGAACTCTTGTAACCAAGATGAGCTTCCGTTACCTCCACACACTTGACAACCTCGGTACTGCACCCGAGCCGAACCTTACGGTTCTCTGGTCCACAAGACTTCCGATCAACTGGAAGCAGTACTGTGCAAAGATGTCCATCAAGTCTTCTTCCATCCAGTATGAGAACGACGATCTGATGAGACCTGTACACGGCGATGACTACGGTATCGCTTGCTGCGTATCCTCTATGAGAATCGGTAAGGACATGCAGTTCTTCGGCGCAAGAGCAAACCTTGCAAAGTGCCTTCTCTACGCGATCAACGGTGGTGTGGATGAGTGCACGGGCGTACAGGTTGGACCTAAGTACAGACCTATCACTTCCGAGTACCTCGATTATGATGAGGTTATGGAGAAGTTCGATGATATGATGGAGTGGCTTGCAAAGGTATACGTAAGCGCACTGAATATCATCCACTACATGCATGACAAGTATGCTTACGAGCGTATCCAGATGGCACTTCATGACAGAGATGTAAAGAGATACTTCGCAACCGGTCTTGCAGGTCTTTCCGTAGTAGCTGACTCACTCTCCGCGATCAAGTATGCGAAGGTTAAGTGCATACGTAACGAGCAGGGTATCGTAACCTCTTATGAGACTGAGGGTGATTTCCCTAAGTACGGTAACAACGATGACAGAGTAGATGCAATCGCTGCAAGCCTTGTATCCACCTTTATGCACAAGCTGAGAAAGCATCACGTATACAGAAACGGTTTCCCGACCATGTCCATCCTTACCATTACTTCCAATGTAACATATGGTAAGAACACAGGTGATACACCTTGCGGACGTAAGCACGGACAGCCTTTCGCACCGGGAGCTAACCCCATGCATCAGAGAGATACACACGGTGCTCTTGCATCCCTCTCTTCTGTAGCAAAGCTTCCTTATATGGATTCTCAGGATGGTATCTCCAATACCTTCTCCATCATCCCGGGTGCACTCGGTAAGGAGGATCAGGTATTCGCAGGTGACCTTGAGGTAGATCTCAGCAAGTAAAGAGGATTAAGCATGGATAACGGACTCAGCAATGTAGACAATATCGTAGCGATGCTCGATGACATGGTAGCGAACGATCACGGACATATCAATGTGTCTTACGATCCCGAAGCGGAAGGTGTGACCGAGGAGACTCTCGGCTGCATCGACTGCGCCAAAGGGAATCTGGCGTGCGCGGTTCCTACACTGCATGAGGGTATCGACGAAGGTTTAGAAACAGATTAATTATAGGAGGATGATAAAATGGCTAGCACACAGCAGATTGATAACCTTGTTGGAATGTTAGATGGCTACGTAGAGAAAGGTGGCTATCACTTAAACGTTAACGTATATAACAGAGAGACACTTCTTGATGCACAGAAGCATCCGGAGAACTATCCTCAGCTTACAATCCGTGTATCCGGATACGCTGTAAACTTCATTAAGCTCACACCGGAGCAGCAGGCAGACGTTATCTCTCGTACATTCCACGA
>CAMOHF010000061.1 GCA_946614685.1 uncultured Clostridia bacterium
CATCACCACCGACATCATCGTCGGATTTCCCGGCGAGACGGAAGCGGACTTTGAAGAAACACTCGATGTCTGTAGGAAGGTGCGCTACGACCAGGCATTTACCTTCATCTATTCCAAACGTACCGGAACACCTGCTGCCGGTTTCCCGGATCAGGTACCGCCCGAAGTGATCAAGGACAGATTTGATCGTCTGCTTGCTACGGTCAATCAAATCGCCACGGAGCGTACTGCGAGATTTGCGGGTTCCACCCGATCCGTTTTAGTTGAGGACATAAACAGACAGGATGCAGGCTATTTGACCGGAAGAACCTCTGAGAATCTGACGGTTCATTTTCCGGGCGATCCGTCCCTGATCGGACAGATCGTAGACGTTAAGCTAACGGAGCCCAAGGGCTTTTATTATATGGGAGAACTTTAAAACTATGGCAAAATTGTCTCCGATGATGGAGCATTACTTAGCAACCAAGGAAGCGTATAAGGACTGTATTCTCTTTTACCGGCTGGGAGACTTCTATGAGATGTTCTTTGATGACGCCATCACGGTGTCCCGGGAACTCGAGTTAACTCTCACCGGCAAGGACTGCGGGATGGAAGAGCGGGCCCCCATGTGCGGTGTCCCTTTTCACGCGGCAGACACCTATATCAACCGACTGATCGAGAAGCACTACAAGGTCGCCATCGCAGAACAGGTAGAAGACCCGAAGCTTGCAAAAGGTCTTGTAAAGCGTGAGGTGATCCGTGTCGTAACCCCCGGAACCAATATGTCCGAGGAGGTCCTTCACAACGCCAATCATCAGTATCTGATGTGCATTTCCTACTTCAACTTCAGATACGGTATGGCCATTTCCGACATCACGACCGGAGAGCTAAAGGCATGTTCCGTCGCATCTCCGGAGAAGATTGGCGATGAGATCATGCGTTTTTCTCCTGCGGAGATCCTGACGCAGGAAACCTTTGCGGCATCCGGTGCAGACATCGATGCGATCGCCGATATGATCCACGCCGTTACGAGCGTTGCTCCGACACATTACTTTTCTGCAGAACGATGTACGGAGGATATCAAGCGACAGTTTCATGTTGCGGGTCTTGAAGGACTCGGATTAAAAGATTCACCCGAGATCACACTCGCTGTGGGTGCGATGCTTGCATATCTGTATGACACGCAGAAGAACAGTTTAAACCATATCAATCATATCGAGCTTTTCAGCGTGGATTCCTATATGATCATCGACAGTTCCACCAGAAGGAATCTGGAACTGGTGGAAACCATGCGCAACAAGCAAAAGCGAGGATCCCTTCTCTGGGTGCTCGATAAGACCAAGACAGCCAGGGGTGCGAGAAGACTTCGCGATTATATCGAGCAGCCGCTTCTTCGCTCAGAGGAAATCAAAAAGCGGCTCGATGCCGTAACCGATCTGATTGAAAACCTCGTAGACAGAGAAGAGCTTCGCGAGTACTTAAACACCATCTATGACCTCGAGCGTCTGATGACGCGTATCTCTCTTCGCACAGCGAACCCGAGGGATCTTTTGGCGTTTAAAACCTCCATCCAATATCTGCCCGATATACGTCATCTGCTCAGAGGAAAAACCTCCGACTTGCTCACGGAGATCTATGAGCATTTTGACATCCTTCAGGACCTCTATGAGCTTCTGGATGCATCCATATCGGAGGAACCGCCCGTTACGGTACATGAAGGCGGCATCTTTAAAGACGGTTACCGTGAGGATATCGATGAACTTCGCTCTGCCAAGACGGATTGCAAGGTATGGCTCGCCGACCTTGAGACCTCCGAAAGAGAAAAGACCGGGATCAAGAACTTAAAGATCAAATACAATAAGGTCTTTGATTATTACTTCGAAGTAACCAATTCCTTTAAGGATCAGGTACCGGATTACTTCATACGCAAGCAGACACTTGCCAATGCTGAGCGCTATACAACCGACGAATTAAACAATCTATCCGACAAGATTTTAGGCGCAGAGGACAGGCTTTACGCACTCGAATATGAAACCTTCGTAGGACTTCGCGACAAGCTTGCCGAAGCTTTGACAAGAGTGCAGCATGTGGCCAACGATATCGCAACCATCGATGCGATCGCTTCGCTTGCTTATATTGCGGAAAGAAATCACTATGTGCGTCCTTCGATCAACGAAGAAGGCATCATTGATATCAAGAACGGCAGACATCCGGTAATTGAGCAGATGATCCCTGAGGGAAGTTTTGTGGAAAATGACACCTTTTTAGATCAGGACCGTAACAGGATTTCCATCATCACCGGACCGAATATGGCAGGAAAATCCACTTATATGCGACAGACCGCCTTGATCTGCCTTATGGCACAGATCGGCTCCTATGTTCCCGCTGCTTCGGCGAACATCTGCCTGTCCGACCGTATCTTTACCAGAGTCGGTGCATCCGATGACCTTGCATCCGGCCAGTCGACCTTTATGATCGAGATGAACGAAGTGGCCAATATTCTTCGCAATGCAACATCCAGGAGCCTGATCATTTTGGACGAGATTGGACGCGGTACCTCCACATTTGACGGACTCTCCATTGCGTGGGCTGTCTGTGAATACATCGCCGACAAAGACCTGCTCGGCGCCAAAACACTGTTTGCAACGCACTATCATGAGCTGACAGAGCTTGAAGGCAAACTCCCCTCGGTGAACAATTACTGTATCGCAGTCAAAGAGCAGGGGGATTCCATCGTCTTTCTGCGCAAGATCATCAAGGGCGGTGCCGACAGAAGCTACGGCATTCAGGTTGCCAGGTTGGCCGGCGTTCCCGAGCGCGTCCTCGCGCGTGCGGGCGAGATCTGCAATCAGCTTGTCGAAAGCGATATCGCAACGAAAGCGAAAGAGATCGAGACCAGAGACTTAAAAGAAACACCTGCAGGGGAGTATGAGCAGTTTTCACTGCTCGGAGATCCGACGGCAAATCGCCTGAAAGAGGATATCCTCGCTATAGATATCGATCGCATGACACCTATGGAGGCGCTAACTTATCTGCAGCGCTTAAAACAGGATTTGAAAGGTTAATGGACTATGATCCGCATACTTGACAAAGAAACCATCGACAAAATTGCAGCCGGAGAGGTCATCGAGCGACCTTCCTCCGTTGTCAAAGAACTGGTGGAAAACTCCATCGATGCGGGGGCTACCACGGTGACCGTCGAATTAAAAGACGGGGGCACCTCCATGATCCGCGTGTCGGATAACGGCATCGGCATCAATAAAGAAGAGGTACGTACCGCCTATATGCGTCACGCCACCAGTAAGATAGAAACCGCAGAGGACTTAAACGGAATTGCATCCTTAGGATTTCGAGGCGAGGCGCTCTCAACCATCGCCGCAGTATCAGAAACGGAGATGATCACAAAGACTGCCGAGGAATTAGTCGGCACCCGCTACGTGATCCGCGGCGGTGAGGAGCTTGCATTCTCTGAGGTCGGTGTCCCGGAGGGAACCACCATCATCGTAAGAGACCTCTTTTTCAACACGCCCGCAAGAAAGAAATTCTTAAAGTCCAATATGACGGAAGGTTCCTATATCACCGACCTTCTGACCAAGATTGCACTTTCTCATCCGGAGATCGCCATTCGCCTGATCGCCGGGGGAAAAACGACCATCAATACTTCGGGCAACGGCTCCGCAAAGGACGTGATCTATCAGCTCTACGGAAGAGATGTAACCGAGAATCTGATCGAGATCTCAGCTTCCGAAGGCCCGCTATCCATGCGCGGATACATCAGCCGTCCGAATATCAATCGCGGCAATCGCACCCTCGAGACCTATTTTATCAACGAGCGATTGATCAAAAGCAATATCATCAACCGCGCGATTGAAGAGGGATACAGAACCTTTCTGATGCAGCATCAGTTTCCCTTCACCACGCTTTATATCACGCTTCCGAAGGAACAGTGTGATGTCAACGTCCATCCCACCAAGATGGAGTTTAAGTACGACAACGAAAAGGAACTCTTTACCTTTGTTTCACGTGCCGTACGCGAGGCGCTTCTCGGCAAGGAGCTAATCCCCGAACAAAAGGAGGCGGAAAGTGCTCCTGCACCCGTAACCGAGCGTCCGGTCGAACCCTTTGAAAGCACCCGTATGGGCAGCCCAGTAACCGCCAACCGCATGAAGATGTACAACGATTCTTATCATATGCTTGAGCGCATGAAGGAAGAGGAAGCAGCGGAAGGCGAAGATGCCTCCGATGGAATCGATCTGTCCAAGCTGCTTGACGAGGGCGGCGTAAGCTACGAGCCTTCTTCCGAAACGCCCGCAGCAAATGCGTCCGAAAAAGCGCAGGCAGTTCCCGTCCCGGATGAGATACCGCAGGCGGATCTTCACAGGCCCCCGGAAGCACCGGTACAAAAGCCCGCAGAAGAACCGGTGTCGAAGCTGTCCGGCTATGACAGAAAAGGGCAGAAGGTCACCTACGAACAGACAGGCATTTTTGAAGAGCATTTTCTCACGCAGGACGCCAGAAAAGATCACCGCGTGATCGGTCAGGTCTTCGGCACCTATTGGCTGATCGAATATGATAATTCACTTTATATCATGGATCAGCATGCAGCTCATGAAAAGATCAACTACGAGGAACTCATGAAGAATCTCGCAGAGAAAAAGATATTGTCACAGCAGCTGCTTCCGCCCATGATCGTCACGCTTTCCTATACCGAGCGGCAGGCCGTCCTTGATAACTTTGATCTATTTATCAAAATGGGCTATGACATCGAGGAATTCGGCGGCAACGAATTAAAGATCAATGCAGTTCCGAGCAACCTCTTCGGTATTCACAGTAAAGACATGTTCATGGAATTCATCGGATCGCTTGTTGACAACTCCGGCTACATGTCCAACGAGGTCTTTATAAGAAAATTGGCCTCCATGGCCTGCAAGGCCGCAATAAAGGGCAATACCAGGATCACCTTCGAAGAGGCCAACGACCTGATCGACAAGCTTTTAAAACTTGAGAATCCCTATACCTGTCCGCACGGAAGACCCACCATCATAACCGTGACCGAGAAAGAACTTGAGAAGAGGTTTAAACGAATTGTCTGATGCGAAGAAAAAACTCATCATTCTGACGGGACCAACCGCTGTCGGCAAAACCGATCTTTCCATACGTCTTGCGAAGGCGGTAAACGGCGAGATCATATCCGCAGATTCCATTCAGGTATACCGAAAGCTTGATATCGGTTCGGCGAAGATCACCGCGGATGAGATGCAGGGGATACCGCACCACCTTGTGGATGTACTTGATCCTGCCGAGGGCTTTCATGTAGCCGGATTTCAGGCAATGGCAAAAGCAGCCATCGACGATATCACCTCCCGCGGAAAGCTTCCCATCATCGTAGGAGGCACCGGCTTTTACATTCAATCCGTGCTCTACGATATCGATTTCGGTGCGGAAGATACGGACGGAGCAATCGAAGAGGATTATCTTCGTATCCTTAACGAAGAAGGACCCGAAGCCCTGCACGCCATACTAAAGGAAGTAGATCCCGCATCCGCCGAGATCATACATGCAAACAATATAAAGCGCGTTCTTCGCGCACTTACCTTTTACAAATTGCACGGTCGAACCATCTCATCACACAACGAGACGGAGCGAAAGAAGGCGTCCGTATATAACAGTGCCTACTTCGTACTCACCATGGATCGCGCCAGGCTTTATGAGCGCATCGACAAGAGGGTGGACCTTATGATGAGCGAGGGACTTCTTTCCGAGGTCGAAATGACGAAGCAACTGGGCATACCGCTGGAAACCACCTCCATGCAGGGCATCGGTTACAAGGAACTCCGTTCCTGTCTGGACGGTGAGATCACTTTGGAAGAAGCGGTGGAACTGATCAAGAAAAATACGAGGCATTTTGCCAAAAGGCAGCTCACATGGTTTCGAAGAGAAAAAGATGTGATCTGGCTTGACAGAGATGTCATAGGCGGTGATGATGCCATACTCGCACAAGCACTCGGCATTCTTCACGATAAAAATATTATGTAAAGTAGGGGATTTAGCATTGGATCAGACAAAGTCATATTATCTTTCCGCAGGTATCAGCGAGCAGGTTTACAACCTGTTTGCCGAAGCTGAGGAGCAGCTTGACGATCGTTTTCAAAAGATCGATCGGATTGCGGAGATCAATCAGTTAAAGGTACTTCGTGCCATGCAGGAAGCCGGTTTTGCGGAAGCGCACCTTTCCGGTACCACCGGATACGGATACAATGACGACGGAAGAGATGCTTTGGAAAAGATCTATGCCAAGGTATTTCGTACCGAAGACGCACTGGTACGCCAGCAAATCACCTGCGGTACGCATGCGCTTGCGGTCGCACTTGCGGGAAACCTTCGTCCCGGTGACGAGATCTTTTCTCCCGTAGGAAGAGTCTATGATACTTTGGAAGGCGTGATCGGTGTCCGCGAAACCCCCGGATCCCTTGCGGAATTCGGCATTACATTTTCCAAGTGCGATTTAAAGTCTGACGGAAGTTTTGATTTCGATGCAATTCGCGCGGGAATCAACGAACGCACAAAGATCGTTGAGATCCAGCGTTCCAAAGGCTATGACGTAAGACCATCCCTTTCCGTGGCCGAAATCGGAGAACTGATCACTTTCTGTCGTAGCATCAAAGAGGATCTGATCATCCTCGTCGATAACTGCTACGG
>CAMOHF010000062.1 GCA_946614685.1 uncultured Clostridia bacterium
GCCTGATGCTTGCATCGCTTCTTGTGGCTTCTGTCACGAATCTGCTTCATTACCGTGTGATCACGGATCACAGCGAGAGTATGAAGGCGATTGGATACGCCTGCTATATCATTCATACGCTTGCGCTTCTGATATTCATGTTTGAATTCCTGCTTTATATGCTCGAACCGATGCTGCTCGATCGAAAGCACTATCGGAGATATGCGCTGATCGGTTTTTGGCTCAGTTTGATCGATCTGGTCGTGGTTGTCTGCGGCGTGGTCTTTGGCTTCGGACATGTCATCCATAATGACGGAACGGTGTCCGATGAGATGAATCCATTTATTTTCGCATATGTCTTTATGACGGCGCTTGTTGTATTTGTGATGGTCCACTACAGGGATCATCTCGTGAAACAGCTCTTTAACGGCGTTCTTTTCATGATGGCCCTTGCCGTATTTATCATCTTCCTGCAGTTTAGACACGGGCAGAGATCTTTTACCGTAGCTTCGTTCGGTTTGGTGACGCTGGCGATTCTCTTTCTTGTTCATTCAAACCCCTTCGATATCACAACCGGGGCAGTCGGCGAATTGGCATTTGACGATATGATCGCAGACGGATACAAAAAGCACAAGGACATCATGGTGATGAGTCTTCACCTGCCGGAATTCGACAGTCATACCAAAATGCCGTTAGAGATTACCAATCTCATTCGTACGATGTCCACACATTACTTTAAGGGGGCCATCCTCTTCCGTATCGCCGGAGGTCGTATGGTCCTGGCCTTCCACATTTCAAAGAATCCCGCGTATGAGAACGGGATGAACCGTATGCTTCTCCGGTTCGAGGATGAGTACGCACATTTTCGCTTTGATTACAAAATCGTGATCGGTCAGACGGAGGAAGTATTAAGTCGTGACAACAAATACCTGACTTTCCTGGATTTCGTGGAAAGCAGAATGATGATGAACGATGTGAAGTTCTTCGAGAAGGACGATGTAGAGACATTTATCCGGCATGAGCAGATCCTCGAAGAGATCAAGGATATCCACAAGAAGTCCAACTTAAACGATCCGAGAGTCCTGGTATACTGTCAGCCTGTGTTAAATGTAGCCACAGGAAAGTATGATACGGCGGAGGCTTTGATGCGCCTGTCCCTTGACGGAATCGGCATGGTATATCCGGATCAGTTTATCCCGCTTGCGGAACGTAATCATCTGATCCATACGCTGACGCTGATCATTCTTCATAAGACATGCCGTATGATCCGTTTCCTGGATGAGAATGATTACGACGTCAAAAGGATTTCGGTGAATTTCTCCGTGCAGGAGTTTCGGGATGCGTCCTTCTGCAGCGAGGTGCTTTCCGTAATTGATTCCACAGAGATCTTGCCGAAAAAGGTGGGCGTGGAGATCACGGAAAGCATGAACGAGAATGATCTTCCAATCCTGAAGTCTAAGATCAACGAGTTAAAAGAACACGGTATGACCTTCTATCTGGATGATTTCGGAACAGGTTACTCGAATCTCGAGCGTATTATGGAGCTTCCGTTCGATGTGATCAAGTTTGACCGGTCCCTGGTGCTCTCCATCGATAAAACAAAAAAATCTGCGACTATGGTAGATTCACAGGCGCAGATGTTTGATGAACTCGGATATAAGGTTTTGTTTGAGGGTGTCGAAGAAGAGAAGGATGAGATTTCCTGCAAACGCATGCATGCAAAATATCTGCAGGGTTACAAGTACTCCAAGCCGATTCCCATCGAGCAGCTGACGGAGTTCTTCGAAAAGAAAGGGGCCGACTGATCAGGACTCCTCAAGTTCGTAGAAGTGCTCATAGAGAGCGATCAGTTTTTCGTCGAGGGCCTCACGTGCCGATGCAAGCTCGCCTAATTTGGCAGCATTGGTTGCATGCTCCGGAAGTGCGATTTCGGCGTCAATCTTTTCGATTGCGGCTTCGGTTTCGGCAATTTCCGCTTCGGTACGCTTTAAGTCATTCTCACGTTTTCTGATCCGGGCGGCTTCTTCCTTGTTTTTCAGATAAGCATCTTTGCTCGCGGTACTTGCCGCGGGCTTTTTGATTGCGGATTCTGTCCGGGCACCGCCTGCGGCATAGACATCGTCTCTGTGGGAGATGTAGTAGTCATAGTTGCCTATAAAGTTAAAGAAGGAGGCATCCTTAAGTTCCAGAATCCTTGTGGCAACGCGGTTGATGAAATAGCGGTCGTGGGACACAAACAGCACCGTGCCGGTGTAACCGGATAAGGCATCCTCGAGGATCTCCTTGGATGTGATGTCGAGGTGGTTGGTGGGCTCGTCCAGGATCAAAAAGTTGGCGGGAGAGAGCATGAGCTTGGCAAGGGAAACACGTCCCTTCTCTCCTCCGGACAAGTCACCGATCCTTTTGAATACGTCGTCTCCGGTGAATAAAAAGGCGGCGAGCACCTGGCGGATCTTTGTGTTGGTCAGGTCAGGATAGGCATCGCGAATTTCGTCAAAAATGGACTTATCCATGGAGAGCACCTGGTGCTCCTGATCGTAGTATCCGATCTTGACACGGGAGCCGGTTTCAATCGAGCCGGCATCACGCGCAACCAGGCGGTTGATCATCTTCAGAATGGTGGTCTTGCCTGTTCCGTTGGCGCCGATGATGGCGACACGTTCGCCGCGCTTGACTTCCATGGAAAGATCGGAAAAGAGTGTACGACCGCCGAAGGATTTGGAGAGTCCGGATATGGTCAGTACGTCCTGACCGCTTTCCACGGACGGCTCTAAGGTGATGCGCATCTCGCTTGCCGCCTCCGTGGGACGCTCGAGCACTTCGATTTTGGAAAGCATTTTTTCACGGCTCTCCGCACGCTTGATGGATTTCTCACGATTGAAGGATTTTAACTTGTCGATCACGTCCTGCTGGTGTTTAATCTCAGCCTGCTGGTTTAAGTAGGCGCGCATACGCGCTTCGCGTTTTGCGGCACGCTGGGCATAGAATTCGTGGTAGTTCCCGGGATAGAGGGAGGCCTCGCCCTGATCGATCTCTAAAATCCTGTCCGCAACCTTGTCGATAAAATAACGGTCATGGCTTACGATGATCACGCTGCCTTGGTATGAGGACAGATATCCTTCAAGCCATGCCACCGAGGTGACATCGAGGTGGTTGGTGGGCTCATCCAAAATGATGATATCGGGATGCGTAAGAAGCAGTCGGCCGAGGGCGACACGCATGCGCTCGCCTCCGGAGAGAGACTTGATCTCACGAGTATAATCATCTTTTGTGAATCCGAGGCCAGATAAGACACCGGTAATCTCACTTTCCACGGCATAGCCGTTCTCACGATCGTAGGTTGCGGAAAGTCTGTTGTAGTTTTCCATGATTCCGGGAAGACTTTCCTCGTCGGCGTGCTTCATCTCCAGTTCCAAAGCACGGATCTCGCGCTCCATATCGATCAGATACTGTTTAGCGTCGCGCATCTCACCGTAGATGGTATTATCGAACTGCGCTTCCTGATGCTGGGACAGATATCCGATGGTGGTGTCTTTGGCGATGACGATCTGTCCGTCGTCGGCAGGCTCTTCGCCTACGATGAGACGGAGCAGTGTGGTCTTGCCGGATCCGTTGATTCCGACGATGGCCAGTTTTTCGCCGGCCTCCATATGAAAGGAGACATCCCGTAGTATCCGGTTGTCTCCGTAGCTTTTGTTAATCTTCTGACATGCAAGTATCAAGTGGGGGTCCCCCTGTTTAGGTAAATTCGTCTATGGGTACGTCAAAGAGCTTGGCCAGTTTCATCAGTGTTACGATGTCGGGAATACGATCACCGTTTTCCCAGCGGTAGATGGTCTGTACGGATACATCCATCGATGCGGCCAGTTCTTTTCGTGAAATGTTTCGCTCTTTTAAAAGCGCCTGCAGCTTCTTTCCGATGGGTGAATCACCGGAGTAGAAAGCTTCGATGTCGCTGTCCGTGATGTCGATCACGGGATAGCGCAGATGATCAAAGGCATCCATCAGTGCCGGCCTTGAGATGGGCTTGGTAAGAAATGCGCTGGCATAGATCCTGTATGCATCCAGTGCGTACTCTTCGTAACCGGTGATGAAGATCAGATTGGTTCGCTGCCTGATCTTTAATATGTGTTCGGCAAGCTGAAGTCCGTTCATCTCGGGCATCTCTATATCGAGCAGCACGACGTCGTAGGGATTTGCTTTGAAGTTTTCCAGTGCTTCGAGAGAGCTGGAAAAGCCGTCGCAGTGTGCATTCGGGAACAACGTTTTTACTTCGTCCACAATATCTTCCATGATCAGTTCATGGTCATCAACTACCAAAATTCTCAATTTTCTTCCCCTCCTGTTTTGGGCTGTTGTCGGGTATGGTGATCTCAACCGTATATCCCGTGTCGCCGGCTGTGATCTTCATCGTACCCTTGCACATATATTCCAAACGTTTACGGATATTTTCAAGCCCGACGCCCAAATGCTCGAGCTCTCGTGCCGTGTGTCCCGATCCTCCGCTTCCGTTATCGGAAACGGTCAGGATGATCTGGCCGTTCTTCTGTTCGGTTTTGATCAGAAGAACGCCGCCCGTATCGGGCAGACCGTGTTTGATGGAATTCTCAACCAAAGGTTCCAAGGTGAGCGGCGGAATCCGGAAATCCGTCACACCTAAGTCGTAGCGGATATCGATGGCTCTTCGCGTATCGGACAGGGCAAGTGTTAAGTAAGCCTGAGAGTGCGAGAGCTCTTTTTCAAAGGGAATCAGTTCGTATGCCTTCAGGGAGTTGACGTGGAACTTGAGGTAGTCCGAAAAGGCATCGATGCTCTCGATGGCCCGATCTTTGTCACGTTTCATCAATGATCGGATGATGCCGAGAGAGTTAAATATAAAGTGTGGCCGGATCTGTTCCTGGAGCATCATGATACGTGTCTCGGACAGGGCGTCTTTCATTTTGCCCTGGTAGACATTGACCAGATAATAGTAGTAAAGCAGTACGGAAAGTGCCGTAATCTCGTCCAGCATACCGGCAATGAAATTCCTGTACTCAAGGTAAGCGGTGACGGCAAGTGCTTGGAAGATGAAGAATACCAGGATACCTCTTGTCTGTTCGCCCTTGGCCAGGAGTGCGATCGAAGATACCAAAAGCACCAGCAGGTAAAAGATGTTGACGAAAAAGGGTGTATAGCCCAAAGGACCGCGCTGGAAATTGTTGGTGTCCGAAATATAAAAGACCAGACTGCCCGTAAACGGGGAGGTCAGGTAGATGATCACCAAAAATACGTAGGGGATCGCCAGAAAGTGTTTTCGCCTTATACCCGAGATGATCACAAAGATCTGTAGCAGGGTGATCAGAGGGAGTACCACGTAACTTGTGATGGAAGCGATGGTACGCAGTTTTACGTGAAATGCGAAATCCGCCGTCTGCCTTAACACGGGGTCTTCCGTGATGGCGGAGGACCAGTCGTTAATGTAAGAAGAAACGCAGTACAAAAACAGGGCGGGAACGATCACGGGATAAGCTTTCGCCTCCGGAATCTTCACGCGCCGGTTTAAGAACATCACCAGCAAAAGAGAGATGATGATCATCAGGGAAATGTAATTGCTGATCACAAAGTCTTTCATAAGAATAAAGTAACACGACCGACGGTGATTCGCAACCGGTTTTTCACCAGAGTGGTAAATGCATTTTTGGGAAAAAGGGTGTATAGTTAAGTCATCCCAAAATTAAACCCCTCTATAAACAGGACGTACACTACCCCGTGCACGTCCTGTTTCCATTTATACGAATGTAGTATTTTTGACGGAAATATGGTAGAATCGAGACTATGAAAAACCATGTATGAAAGGGGGAGCAATATGAGTTTTTGCGCAAGATGCGGAAAGGCGCTCGATCCGGATACACGCTTTTGTCCGGGATGCGGGACACCCGTTCCGACGCTTCAGGAATTCGGCCCCATGACCGGCCAGGACTTCGGGAATCTGGGAGGTAACCAGTCGGTGAATCCGACGTACGGACAGACCTCACCCTACCCGCAGAATATGTACGGAAACCCTTACGCACCGCAGACACCGAGAGAGTCGGAGACGAAGATCAATGCGGGCGTTGTGATCGCGGCACTTGCGATCTTTTTACTGATCGTGATCGGATGTATCGCGCTTGCAGTCCATGCATTTAACAAAGTGAAGGACGGTATCAAAGACCTGGGAGAGACCCCTTCGATCGAAATGACGGCAGAGTGTGTTCCTTCCGAGGAAGCAGATATCAGCTGAGAGGTGTTTCTATGTTCGGCAGCGGATCAAAACAAGCCAAAAAAGAAATGGAAGCCATCTTGACGGAGCTTCAGGTGAATCTTGAGAACAATTACAAGGATCTGGCGATCGATGCCAGAGACCGTGCGGTAAAGCGGCTTGAAGAACTGAAGCACTCCGGAGAACTGAAACCGAAGGAAATCGAAAAGATTTCCGCAAGAGTGGCGGATTACGAAAAGAGGATGTCCGGTTATAAGTCGCAGTCGGGCAAGAAGTCCTCATGAGGCGGAAACTTGCGGCAGCGGTTTGCATGGCGGCAGTCTGTATACTTCTGATTGCCTTGTACAGGAGATTCGGA
>CAMOHF010000063.1 GCA_946614685.1 uncultured Clostridia bacterium
CTTTGATCTCTGCCGATGAATACTTCCTAGAGATCACCAGAGGTTCCGCCAGGATTTCTTCGATCGTCATCGACGGATCCAGGGAAGAGAAGGGATTCTGGAAGACCACCTGTACATTTCTGTGGTACTCCTTCTTCTCCTCCTTCGTCATCTCCGCGAGGTTCTTTCCGTAGTAGAAGATCTCTCCGCTTGTGACGGGCTCCTGGTTTAAGATCATGCGGGTGGTGGTCGTCTTTCCGGAACCGCTCTCCCCGACCAGCCCGAGGGTCTCGCCCTCACGGATGGTAAGCGACACATCCTTTAAGATGTGTGCGGGCTTTCCTTTTTTGAATACGGCCTTGCTCTCGTAAACCTTATTGACTTGTTTCAATTCTATGGTATTGCTCATATTCTCGGCCTCCAGCACAGTGCCTCATGTCCGTCTCCGAAATTCTGAAGTTCGGGAAGCGCCTTGTGGCACTTTTCTCTCGCATGCTTACATCTGTCTGCGAACGGACAGCCCACACTTTTTTCATGGAGATCGGGCGGATTGCCCTCGATGGTCTCGTACCGGTCATGCGGGATACCTCCCATATTGCCGGACTTAAACAGCGCTCTTGTATAGGGATGCACGGGATGTGAAAAAAGCTGATCCCTCGTTCCCTGCTCCACCACACGTCCGCCGTACATAACAGCGATCCTGTCACACATCATGGAGATGACCTTGATGTCGTGAGAGATAAAGATGATGGAGGTTTTGTATTCTTTTTGGATCTGCTTTAACAGCTTCAGGTACTGCAGCTGGATGGATACATCGAGTGCAGTGGTAGGCTCATCCGCTATGATGAGCTTCGGCTTATGAAGGATGACCATGGCGCCGACGATTCTCTGAAGCATACCGCCGGAGAGCTCATGCGGATAGCAGGAAAGCTTTTCCTCGGAGATGGAAAGCTTCTTCATAACCACCCGGATCTCCTCCTTCGCCGCTTCTTTGTTGTAATTGCCTCTTGCCTTCACGGTCTCAAGCAGCTGCTTTCCGATAGTGAAAAGAGGATCTAAGGCCTGCATCGGATCCTGCAGAATGATCAGCGTATCCTTGCCGTTGTAATCGCGGAGGCGCTTCCTTCCGAAGGTCTCCACATTCTCACCTTCAAAGAGGATCTCTCCTCCGGTAGAACCGAGTCCGAGGCGCTCGCCGTAGCGAAGGATCGCCATAGATGTCATGGTCTTGCCGCAGCCCGATTCTCCTATGATTCCGAAACACTCGTCGCGATTGACGTGAAAGTTGATATCCTGGAGGATATACAGGGTCCCGCCGTCGGTCTTCATCTCGGCGGAGTAATGGTTCACTTCCAATAACTTTTCGCTCACCTTGACGCCCCCTTTCTCTCCTTCACCCACTCACCGAAGCTTCTGAACGCGATCACGGCAAGTACGGTTGCGATGGTCGGGAAGGTCGATACCCACCATGCGCGCAGGAAGTATGCGTTGCCGTCAGCGATCATCTGTCCCCAGGACGCTGTGGGCGGAACCACCGAAAGTCCGAGGAAGGAAAGTGACGACTCTGCCATGATGGCCATACTGATATCCATGGTGGCCATAACGATCACCTGATTCTTGATATTGGGAAGGATGTGTTTCCTTATGATGCGTCCGCTTCCCGCTCCCATGATCCTCGCCTGTTCGATATAGTTCATCCCTGCGATCACGGTGACATCGCTTCGAATGGTTCGCGTGTACTTCGCCCACATACCGAAGGCGATGGCGATGATCGCCGATACAAGTCCCGTGCCGATGCTTAAGGATAAAAGAAGCGCAAGCAGAAGGCTCGGGAAGGCCAGTGTGGCATCGGTCAGCCTCATGATGACTGCCGAGGTACCCTTGCCGTAGTAACCCGCCAGGACACCAAGTCCCGTTCCGACGATACAGCCGATCAGTATGGCTGCCGCCGCAACGATCAGGGATACACGGCTTCCCTGGATCAGACGGCTTAAGATATCACGACCGAGCTGGTCGGTTCCGAGAATGTGCTTGAAGCTTCCGCCTTCCTGAAAGAAGGGAGGAAGAAATTTCTCGGTCAGGCTGTTGGCCGCCGGATCATAGGGTGAAAACAGCGGTCCGAAGATACCCGTGATGATCAGGATCCCGATCAATGTGACCGAAATATACGGTTTTCTCGTTTTTCTGTTTAAAACTCTCTGTTTCTTCATCTCGACTCCTTACTCTGCCTTCCGGATTCTGGGATCCAGGAACGCAAGGATGATGTCTATCACTGTAGACAAAACGATCATGAACACGGCCAGGATCAGCACGACTGCCTGAACCATGGGGAAATCTCTTCCGATGACCGAGTTGTAGGAAAGCATTCCGATGCCCGGCCAGTTAAACACCGACTCGATCACGACGCTACCCGCGATCAGATTGGCGAATACAAATGCACTGAAGGACAGCACGCTGGAAAATGAATTTCTGAGTGCATGCTTCAGCACCACCTTGTACTCCGCGATGCCGCGAAGCCTTGCAAACTTGACATACTCACTCTCCAAGGCCTGTATCATGTTGTTGCGAAGCAGCATGGTCATACTGCCGGAGATGGCCAGCCCGAGAAGTACGGAAGGACCGATGATGCCGAGGGGAGAATCCGCACCCGATACGGGCAGGATCTTCAGCTTGACGCCGAAGATCTGGATCACGAAGATGCCGGCGAAGAAGATGGGAACCGCTTCCTCAAGGGAGGAAAGTCCGATCACCAGCCTGTCAATCCAGGTGTTTCGTTTGAGGGCCGCCAGCGATCCGATGGGAATCGTCAAAACAACCGCGATCAGGATCGCAACCACCGCAAGCTCCAGCGTGTAAGGGAGCTTCTCGAAGATCACCTCAAGCACCGGTCGCTTACTGGTGTAGGAGTTTCCGAAGTCTCCGGTCAAGACATCCGTGATGAAAATCCCGTACTGCACGATCAGCGGCTTATCAAGTCCGAGCTGCTCCGTGATCAGTTCCTTTTGCTGTTTGGTCGCTCCGTCCGGGATCAGATTGTTCACCGGATCACCGGAGGCTCTCACTGCCAGGAAGATGATGACGGACACGATGAAGATCGTGATCACCGCCTGCAGAAGTTTTTTCACTATGTATTTCATGTTTCATCCTCCTTCGTCTTCTCTGTGACAAGCAGCAGGGTGAGACCCGCCGCACGGACAAGTTCGTCCTCATGCGTCCACTCGTCCGTGGTATGTACTTCGTTCATGGCATTCGCAACCACGATGCCCCGTATGCCATGCGCCGTGAAATGATTGTTGTCGCTTCCTCCGAAGGTCTCCTCCAATGCTCCGGAAAGCCCCAGCTTTTTGCAGGCTTCTTCAAACCTTGTCACCACGTATTCCCCGCTTTTAATCCTATAGGATGAGAATTCCTCGGTGACGTCAACCTCCGCTATGCCTCCGTGCTCCTTCGCAGATGCTTCGAAGATCCCTCTGATCTTCTCGATCTCCGTAAGCGCCTTTCCCGTGTCCATACTCCGGATCTCTCCGGTAACGGTGACAAGCTCCGGAACGATGTTTCTTGCGGTTCCACCCTCGATGGTTCCTATGTTCACCGTTGTAGTCTCATCGATATGCCCCTGCCGGATCTCTGCGATCGCCTCCGCAGCAATCCGGATCGCATGGATGCCTTCCTCCGGACAGAATCCCGCATGTGCCGACTTTCCGTATACCCTGATGACCAGGGAGTAGATCGCCGGAGCCGCAATCGCCGCCCGTCCGACGGGGCCGCTCATGTCAAGTACATAAGCCGTATCCGCCTTGATGCGACTGTAGTCGAACACCCTGCTCCCCTGTGCATAGGGCTCTTCCGCTACCGGAAAGAGCACCTCGATATCCGGGTGGGGAAGATCCGCTTCTTTGATCACGCGAAGGACCTCAATGATCTCCGCAAGACCTGCCGCATCATCTGCACCGAGCACGGTCTTTCCGTCACTTGTGATCCTGCCGTCTTCATGGCGGACCGCTTTCTTTCCGATCCCGGGTTTTACGGTATCAAGATGGGAGGAAAGAAGTACCGGTCGTACCGAACTTTCCTTCGGAAGGTTTCCGGGAAGGATTCCGTAGATGTTGCCCGCAGTTCCCAAAAGGCGTTCCGCCGCGTCGTCTTCCTCCACCGCAAGTCCGAGCTTTGTAAGCTCACCCTTTACGTAATCTGCGATCTGACGCTCACCGAAGGATTCCGAGTCATAGGAAACCAGATGCATGAACTCACGGATCAGACGCTCTTTGTTGATCAGTATTTGATTTTTGTCTAATCCGTTCGCCATATCTATCCCTCTAAACTGTCTACTGCTTTTTTGATCCTGCCAAGCGCCTCGGCAAGTACCTTCCTGCTTGTGGCAATGTTGATCCTCTGGAATCCCTCGCCCGCATCTCCGAAGATCGCTCCGGAATCCAGCCACAGGCCCGCCCTGTGAACGATCAGCGAATCGAGCTCCTTCGGCGTAAGGCCGAGCGCCCTGAAGTCGAGCCATACCAGATAGGTTCCCTCCGGTTCGATCAGGCGAACCTTCGGCAGCTCCTCCTTCAGGTATTCTCTCAGGAAGTTTAGGTTGCCTTCGATGTAGGAAAGCATTTCCCGATACCAGGTCTCACCCTTTGTATACGCCGACTCGCAGGCCACAATGCCCATGGTGTTTAACTGGCTGTAACCGGTCGCCGCGATCTGCTTTCGGATGGCTCTCCGGATCTGCTGATTCGGTATGAAGATATTGGAGATCTGAAGTCCCGCGAGGTTAAATGTTTTGGCCGGTGAGGTGCATAGGATCAGCCTGTCCCTGATCTCCTCATCGACATTTATGATGCTGGTAAATGTATGACCGGAGTAGATAAAATCGGAGTGGATCTCATCGCTTGCCACAACCACATCGTGGCGGTTGCAGATCTCTGCGATCTTCTTTAGTTCCTCTCTCGTCCATACACGCCCCACCGGATTGTGCGGCGTACACTGGAAGAACAGTTTCACATGTTCCTCCACGATCTTTTTCTCAAAGTCCTCAAAGTCAATCTCGTAGTGACCGTCCTTTAAGACCAGATCGTTGCTTACCACCTTGCGGCCGTTATCCTCGATTACCTCGAAGAAGGGGTAGTACACCGGCCGCTGGATCAAAACGCCGTCACCCTCTTTTGTGAGCGCCTTCACAGCCATAGCCAGCGCGTATACCACACCGGGAGTCTTAAGCAGCCAGTTCCTCTGCACCGTGACATCGTGCTTTCTCTTCAGCCAGTCTGCAACCACCTTGAAGTATCGATCACCCGTCTCCGTGTAGCCGAAGATGCCGTGCGCCACACGATCGGTCAGATCCTTTAAGATCTCATCCGCCGTGGGAAAGTCCATATCCGCCACCCAGAGGGGAAGCACATCCTTCGGGAGCCCTCTCTGAAGCGCAAAGTCAAATTTCAGACAGTCTGTATTCTTTCTGTTTATGATTGTGTCAAAGTCGTATGCCATAGAAGCACCTGCCTTTATGAAAATGAGTCGATTGCCTGTTTCAAATCGTTGATCAGATCTTCGGCGTCCTCGATTCCCGCCGAGAGACGAAGCACACAGTCCGTGATACCGTTGGCCAGTCTCGTTTCCTCCGGCACGTCGGCGTGTGTCTGCGTCACCGGATAAGTAAGTAATGTTTCCGCTCCTCCCAGGCTTTCCGCGAAGGGGATCAGCTTTGTATTCTTTAAGATATGCAGCGCAAGCTCACGGCTCTCTACCTCAAAGGTGAGCATGGATCCAAACCCTCTTGCCTGGCTGCTACAGACCCGGTAGCTTTCCGTACCTTCGATACCCGGATAGTAGATCTTCTTCACGCGGGGCTCGTTGGAGAGATACTTGGCGATGGCCTGCGCATTCGCCTGTGCCTTCTCCATCCGAAGGGGAAGCGTCTTGATCCCCCGCAGGATGAGCCAGCTGTCGACGGGCGCAAGACCCGATCCCACCGTCTTGATGATGAAGTACATCTTCTCCGCGATCTTGGGATTCGCCGTTACCACAAATCCTGCCAGTGTATCGTTGTGTCCGCCGAGGAACTTGGTTCCGCTGTGGATCACGATGTCCGCACCGAGATCGATGGGGTTCTGGAAGTAAGGTGAAAGGAAGGTGTTATCCACGATCAACAGGATTCCGTGTTCCCGCGCGATGGCCGCCATCTTCCGGATGTCAACGATTCCCATCATGGGGTTGGTCGGCGTTTCTATGAAGATGGCCTTCGTATTCGGCCGGAGAAATGTCTCCACATCCTCCTTGCTGCAGTCGATATGCGAAAATTCGATTCCGTTCTTCTTGCTGATATTGTCAAAGAGCCGGATGCTTCCGCCGTAGAGATCCGCGCTGGTGATCAGGTGATCCCCGGGCGCGAAGATTTCCATCATCGCCGTGATGGCCGCAGTAGCGGGCGGAATGCACGCCGGGCGCGCCGTCCAGG
>CAMOHF010000064.1 GCA_946614685.1 uncultured Clostridia bacterium
GAAGGCGTTGACGCCGCCTTTCGTAGCGGAGTAGGCCACCTCACAGGAGGCGCCGACAAGTCCCCAGATCGAGGAGATGTTGATGATCCTGCCCGCTTGCGCGCGAACCATATGAGGAACCACGGCGTGGCAGGTGTTGTACATGGAAGTGAGGTTCACGGAAACAATGCGGTTCCAGGCTTCCGGCGTCAGATCCGTAAGGAGACCGACCTCGGATATCCCTGCGTTGTTTATGAGAAGATCCACCTGCCCGGTCTTTGATACAATGTCTTCGACGGCGGAACTTACAAAGGTGTGATCCGAAACATCACCCGCATAGGGGATGATGACGCAGGAATTACCGGATGCTTCTGTGGTCCGGGACAGTCTCTCGACAAGTTGCTCAAGCGCTCCGCCGGTGTTTCTGGCGATCAGAGCGAGAAAGTCGTAGTCTTGATATAGTTTTTCGGCGCAGGCGGCACCGATTCCTCTCGATGCGCCGGTCAGGATTGCTGTTTTCATAGTATCTCTATCATGCCACAAACAGTTGAAAAAGACAATAAAAAATGCTATACTGCATTCTATCATATCAGGAGGGTGTCAGATGAAGAAACAAAGTGCAGTCGGATTATTCTTTTCCATGTTTTTAAGGGCTATTGTCATAATCTTTGGCCTTTTTATTGTGGGATTCGGTATATTTTTTATTGTGCAGGCGGTGAAGGAAGGCGGCAGGAACAAGGGACCCGTCACCACGGCAGCGGCCAATGTCTTAACAGAGGTGGATACACCCGACAATCTGATGACGGGCGAGACCACAGCGCAGGCCATCTCCACGGAAGCGCCTGCCACCACGGAAGCACCTGTTGAGAAGCAGGATGCGAAGGATTCCAGTATTATCGTATTAAACAGTACGGAAGTGACCGGCCTTGCGGGCAGATGGTGCGATACCCTTGCGGCAGATGGCTACAATGACACTTCCGCGTCCGATTTTTCCGAGGAGAGAAGCCAGACGGTGATCTATTCCAAGAAGGCCGGCGTAGGCGAGGAACTGACCTCCTACTTTAACGGAGCTTCCTATGAAGTGGGAGATGCTCCCGATGGCTCGTCCCAGGACACTTCCGTATACGATATTGTCATCATTATCGGTACTTCGGACAGTGATCACTAAAGGAAAATACAGAAAAATCAAGGAAAATCAAGCCTGAAAAGGCAATATACAAAGTGCATAAACTTTTTTTCGTTTCTTTGGTGAATAGTAATATGGCATTCTTATGCGATTTGTTGTAAAATCCAATACAGTTGATTTTTGAAAAATCATTTAGCTAACAAGGAGGATTTATTCAATGGCTAGTTTGCAACTCAAGAATATCTACAAGATTTATCCCAACGGCTTCAACGCTGTTAAGGATTTCAATCTGGATATTGAAGACAAGGAGTTCATCATCTTCGTAGGACCTTCAGGATGCGGTAAGTCTACAACACTTCGTATGATCGCAGGCCTTGAGGATATCAGCTCCGGTGAGCTTTGGATCGGTGACCGCATGGTGAACGATGTAGAGCCCAAGGACAGAGATATCGCGATGGTATTCCAGAATTACGCTCTTTATCCGCATATGTCCGTGTTCGATAACATGGCATTCGGATTAAAGCTCAGAAAGGTACCGAAGGAGAAGATCGACAAGCAGGTTCATGAGGCTGCTAAGATCCTCGATATTGAGCATCTGCTCGACAGAAAGCCGAAGGCACTCTCCGGTGGACAGAGACAGCGTGTGGCTATGGGACGTGCAATCGTTCGTGAGCCGAAGGTATTCCTTATGGATGAGCCTCTCTCCAACCTTGATGCAAAGCTTCGTGTACAGATGCGTGTAGAGATCTCCAAGCTCCATCAGAGACTCCAGACTACCATCATCTACGTAACACATGATCAGACCGAGGCTATGACACTTGGTACCAGAATCGTAGTTATGAAGGATGGTATCATCCAGCAGGTAGATACACCTCAGAATCTTTACGATAATCCTTGCAACCTCTTCGTTGCAGGCTTCATGGGTATGCCGCCTATGAACTTTATCGATTGTAAGGTAGTGAAGTCCGGTTCAGATGTACTTCTGATGTTCGGTTCTCACTCCATCAAGGTTCCCGATGCGAAGGCTGCCAAGCTCATCGCCGGCGACTTCATCGATAAGGAAGTAGTACTTGGTATCCGTCCCGAGGATATCCACGACGAGCAGCTCTTCATCGAGTCTTCACCTGAGAGTGTGATCGATGCGAGAATCAACATCTACGAGATGTTAGGTGCCGAGGTTTACCTGTACTTCACCATCGATCAGTTCGATATCACCGCAAGAGTAAATGCACGTACAACCGCTAGACCCGGTGACACCGTTCAGTTCGCATTCGACTTAAGCAAGATTCACATCTTCGATAAGGAGACTGAGGAGATCATTGCAAGCTAGTTCGAAAAAGTGAATATTTTGTGAAATCCGAGAGGAAATGCCACATTTTTGGCATTTCCTCTTTTTTTTTACTACATTTTGCGGTACAATGGACTCTGTTATAAAGTACACTCAGGTTGATCATCAGAGCGGATAAAGGAGTCGGCACATGATTTCAAACCAAATATTACAAGATACGATTGATGGAATCAAAGCGATCACAAGGGCAGACCTCTGCGTGATGGATACGGAGGGCAAAAGCCTTGCCTCGACCATCCGCAATACGGAGGAGTACGAGGAAGCGGTGGTTTCCTTCGCGGAGTCCGCGGCGGAAAGCCAGGTGATGCTGGGATTCCAGTTTTTTAAGGTTTACGACGAGAATGAACTTGAATATATACTGCTTGCGAAGGGTGAAGCAGAGGATATTTATATGGTAGGAAAGGTTGCAGCCTTCCAGATCCAGAGCCTGCTTGTGGCATACAAGGAGCGATTTGATAAGGACAACTTTATCAAGAACCTCCTCCTGGATAACCTTCTGCTCGTAGATATCTACAATCGCGCCAAGAAGCTTCACATCGAGACGGATGTAAGACGTATCGTCTTCATCATCGAGACCAAGAACGAGAAAGACACGAACGCCTTAGAAACCGTTCGGACACTCTTTTCCTCAAAGACCAAGGACTTTATCACCGCAGTGGATGAGAAGAATATCATCCTGGTGAAGGAAGTGAAGCCCGGCGAGACTTATGAGGATATGAACAAGACCGCGAAGGTGATCGTGGATATGCTGAATACCGAGGCTATGTCCGCGGTCAATGTCGCATACGGCACCATCGTGAATGAAATCAAGGAAGTATCGCGTTCCTATAAGGAAGCGAAACTTGCTTTGGATGTCGGAAAAATCTTCTACAACGACAGAAAGATCATCGCATACAGTAACCTGGGCATCGGTCGATTGATCTACCAGCTCCCGATCCCTCTGTGCAAGATGTTTATCAAAGAGATCTTCGACGGTAAGTCTCCGGATGAGTTTGACGAGGAGACGCTGACCACGATCAATAAATTCTTCGAGAACAGCCTCAATGTGTCCGAGACTTCAAGACAGCTGTACATTCACCGAAACACTTTGGTGTACAGACTCGACAAGCTTGAGAAGGGTACGGGGCTTGATCTTCGTGTGTTTGAGGATGCCATCACATTTAAGATTGCGCTGATGGTAGTCAAATACATGAAATATATGGAATCATTAGATTACTAAGGAGACTTTGAACATGATATCACTTGACCATGTGAAACTGAAATATCCGGGCAGCAAGACCTACGCCCTGGATGATATCAATATCCACATTGAGGACGGCGAATTTGTCTTCATCGTGGGAGCCAGCGGATCGGGTAAGACGTCCCTGATCAAGCTCCTCTTAAAGGAAATGGAGCCCACCTCCGGCAAGATCAAGGTTGCGGACTTTGATTACAGCAAGATGAAGCGGAAGACGATTCCGAAGCTTCGACGCAAGATCGGCGTTGTGTTCCAGAACTTCAGACTCTTAAAAGACAGAACCGTATATGAGAATGTCGCATTTGCGCAGCGTGTCATCGAGACGCCGGGACGCTTTATCCGTCGTCAGGTGCCTGCCATGCTGACTTTGGTCGGCCTTGCGGACAAGTATAAGTCATTTCCGAAGCAGCTGTCCGGCGGAGAGCAGCAGAGAGTGGCACTTGCGAGAGCGCTTGTGAATCATCCGGAGATCCTGCTTGCCGATGAGCCTACCGGAAACCTGGATCCCAAGAATTCATGGGAGATCATGCGCCTGCTTGAGGATGTCAACAAAAAGGGCACGACAGTGGTTGTCGTTACCCACAACAAAGAGATCGTCAACATGATGCGCAAGAGAGTCATCACCTTGAAGAAGGGTGAAATAATCAGCGATGAGCAAAAGGGTGGTTATATAGATGAGGATTAGTTCAGGAATTTACAGTATCAGACAGGGTCTGAAGAATATCAGAAGAAATCTTCTGTTTTCCCTCGCATCCGTGGGTACCATCGTATCCTGTCTCTTCTTATTCGGTATATTTTACTGCGTCATCGTCAACTTCCGTACAGCGATGAAGGATCTCGAGAATACGGTCACGATCTCGGTGTTCTTTGACAGCGGAATCGAGGATAGCAACATCACCATGATCGGTGAGCAGATCCGTATGCGCGACGAGGTGAATACCCTCGACTTTATCTCTGCTGATGAAGCTTGGGAAAAGTATGCGCGCGAGCGTTATCAGGACAATTATGAGGAAGCGCTTCGCTCCTTTGCGGGCGACAATCCCTTAAAGGACAGTGCGTCCTATGAGATCACACTGAAGGATCTCTCCAAACAGGCAGATTTCATCACATTTTTAAAGACACTGCACGGCGTCAGAAAGGTACATACCTCTGAGGTGACGGCGGATGGTATCAGCGCTTTAAACAGCGTGGTGAGTTACGCATCCATCGGTATCATCGCCATCCTCCTCTTTGTATCCGTCTTCCTGATCTCCAACACCATCACCATCGGTATTACGGTTCGTAAGGAAGAAATCGCCATCATGAAACTGATCGGTGCCACCAACTTCTTCGTACGTGCGCCTTTCATTGTAGAAGGTGTCGTGCTTGGACTTGTAGGTTCACTGGTGCCTCTGGTACTGGTTTACTATATGTATGATACAGCGGTTCGTTACATCATCGGAAGATATTCCGTGGTAAGCAATCTGTTCGCCTTTGTTCCGGTGAAGGATATCTTTGTGATCCTCGTGCCGGTGACTGCGGCGATCGGTATCGGCCTCGGTTTGATTGGAAGTATCGTAACTACCAGAAAACACTTGAAAGTATAGTTTATACGTCAGGAGGCGTGATTATGAAAAAGTTCAAACGAGTGATGGCGCTTGCCCTTGCTGTGGTAATCATGGGCGGCTATTCACTTCCGGCAGGAGCATCGAATCTGTCCGACCTGCGGGATAAAAAGAAGCAGACAGAGAATAAGAAAGAAGCTGCACAGCAGACTTTAAACCAGCTTCAGAACGAGCAAAACGATATTATTTCGGCTATCACAACGCTCGATCAGCAGGTGGCGGATTATACCGCACAGATTGATGAGCTTGAGGCGCAGAAGGCAGAGCTTGAGGACAGCATCGCCACCAAGAAGTCGGAGCTTGCGGATGCCAAGAAGGCGGAGAGCGAGCAGTACGAGGCGATGAAGCTTCGCATCCAGTACTCTTACGAGAACGGTGATGACAATTTCTTCAGCCTGCTTTTCACATCGGGTAACATTTCCGACATGGTCAATGAGCAGGAGTATGCATCACAGGTATACAGCTATGATTCCAACATGCTTGCGAACCTTGTGAAGATCAAAGAGGAGATCGCAGACAAGGAAGCGCAGCTCGAGGAGGAACTGCAGGAGGTCGAGGATATCGAGGCTGAGGTGAACGAGGACAAGGAAGCCGTCGAGATCATGATCGAAGGAAAGCAGACCCAGCTTGAGAGCTATAGAAATTCCATCGGAGATTACGAGGGCGTACTGGCACAGCTTGCCGCAGATGAGGCGGCACTCGATGCACAGATCGAGGAGGCTGAGCGTCAGGCCAGAGAGGCAGCCGAAGCAGCAGCTGCGGCAGGTAATCCCGTGGTTGTTAATTATACAGGCGGAGCGTTCCAGTGGCCGGTATCCACCGGCGGTGTGATCACATCCACCTTCGGTCCCCGTTGGGGAACCGTCCACAGAGGACTTGATATCGGATGCCCGACGGGTACGCCCATCGTGGCAGGCGAGAGCGGTACGGTTATCGGCGCCGGCTATGAGGGATCCATGGGTAACTATGTCATCATCGATCACGGCGGCGGAGTTACCACCGTATACATGCACAATTCTTCCCTGTGCTGCAGCACGGG
>CAMOHF010000065.1 GCA_946614685.1 uncultured Clostridia bacterium
GGTTGTAAGTCCCCTTGCCTCGGCATCCTCCATCGCCTCAATCACATCCGCAAGTGTCATGGTTGCGCTGTTTAAAATCTTCGCACCGCTTTTGGCGTACATAAGCAGTTCGGGATTCACAAGCGATCCCGCATAGATGATCACATCCGCTTCCGAAAGCATCTTTCTGCCTCTTACGGTAATAAGATCCACCGCACCGGGACCCGCGCCCACAAAATGTACCATAATACTACTGCTCCTTTATCATCTCGAGAAGCTCGCCTGCATGAGGCGTCTCTCCGAGGTATCCGTACGACTCGGAAAAAACGATGGCACCGATCGTGACATCCTCCCCGGCCCGCTTTGACAGTTTCTCATCCATGGCGGAAAGAATACTTTCCGTCACCGGTTTTCTGATCCCGGCTTCTTCTAAGATATCAAGCATTTCCTCGGTTCCGATCGCCGAATAAAGCCTTGTGAGAATCACCTGATCCGCCCCGAAAAGCGCCGCGTGAGTGACCATGATCTCTCTTCTTCCGTCCGCCGTCTTCGAGTGGGTGTTCATAATGCCGGCGGCAAGCTTGATCAATTTGCCCAGGTTGCCGACCAGAAGGATCTTTGCAAATCCGTGTCCCACAGCGAGATCGATCATATCTCCCACATAGTTGCTGCACTTTACACTGTCCCAGTCCGAAAGTCCCAGATACTCCTCCATATAGCGTCGTCCGTAGTTTCCCGGAGACGAAAGCAGAACGCTTCTTCCTTCCGCGGCCCGAATCCTGATCTCCGCTTCGATCGTATCAATGATGGCTTTTTCACTCATGGGTTCTAAAATCCCCGTACTGCCGAGCACGGAAAGTCCCCCTCGGATCCCAAGTTCCGGATTGAAGGTCTTTTCGGCAAGCGAAACACCCTCCGGGATTGATATCTCCACAAAGAGATCCCGCGTATCATTGCCTGCATCACGAACCGCGTCAAGCGCCTCATAGATCATCTGCCGCGGAACCCTGTTAATGGCCGGATATCCGACCGGCTGTTCCAGCCCGTCTCTGGTAACCGTTCCGATTCCCTCGCCGCCGTAGATGAAGATCCCGGGATAGGCCTCATCCGAGAAAGCCGGCATCTTCCGGTTCTCAAAGGGGGCGTGGGAAATCCTCGCTAAGACCTTAACGCCGTTGGTCACATCCGGATCGTCTCCGCTATCCTTTTGCACAGCGTAACAAACCTCGCTCCCCTGCGTTTCCACGGGTTCTGCCGACAGCTTGATCGTCCGCCCCACAGGTGTAACAAGGCTGACTGTCTCGGGGCGCTCACCGAGAATGAGCGCACGTGCCGCCGCAAGCGCTGCCGCAGCTGCGCAGCTTCCCGTTGTGACTCCTGTTCTCAGTTTTTTCTTTCCTTTGATCACGTACGTACTCATGCCAAATATTATAACATAAAAAAAGGAACCGCACCATTTCGGTGTAGTTCCTTTCTTTGGAATTCATGAAGCGATCTTTTCTTCGATCATCTCGGGGATCTCATCCTTCTTGCATCCGATGGCAAATGCCAGCTCGGAATAGAGAAGATCCTCCGCCAGTTTGAAGTATCTGTCGTCCACTGCCAAACTCTTTTTCCCTTTGGTCAGACGATCCTGTTTCCGTACATAAATGCTCTTAATGATTCCTACAAGCTGTTCCGGATTATTGCTCTTGATTGCTTCTTTGTAATTGTCCTCCCGATGTTTGTAACTATCGATCCAGTCTTCTTCTATCTCCGGTATTCTGCGGATGATGTCTTCGGCTTCATCCTTGCTCATCGCGTATCGATAAGACTTGTCTCCGATCTCCGTCGGGATAAATAATTTTGCTCCCCTGTCAAGCACGGGAACCATGACATAATACAGCTTGTTGGGATCAGCGCCCGTCACATCCATGTGAGTGATGTCTTGTACTTCACAAATTCCTTTGTTCGCTCTTACAACAACGTCTCCAATCTCAAACATCTCTTTTCTCCTCACAACATATAACAAATCAGAAAAAAGAAGCGTCAGACAAGAGCAATCTTCGGCTCTTCTATCCTATCACTTCACTCTCAAAAAAAACAGTTGGAAAAATGGCAAAAGATTCGGAATCGGAATTGTGAAAAAAGCGCATACATGTTAAAATGCATGATAAATAGTTTAATGATATGACAAATCACTCGGAAAGGGAGGTGGATCGAATGGATCAGTACGAAGATATCATGAACATCATAGATCTTTTGGACAGTCGGATGGGTGCCGGCGGCACGGGCCGGATCAACCTCCACGTGGACGACACCGTGGCGGAAGGCGACGTCAGAGAGGTCTATCACCACGGCAGATGTGACGTGGGCAGTCCCTGGGCGAAGGGCACGGTCACGAATCCGGATCTCTCGGATGTGGGTTGTTCCTAAACCTTCTTCAAAAGAAGGTTCGCCACAAAGCCACCGTCATTATAAAACTCAACGCCGCCACCCTGGCGGTCCATGTACTCTTTCACGAGATAAAGACCGAGCCCGTAGCCGGTCTTTTCTTTTGCCGCAGAACCCCTGTAATACTTTTCCGTAAGGAAAGGGAGCTCCTCCTCGGGGACACCCGGACCCTCATCCCTGATACGCACGGACAAAAACGAGATCTTTCCCCCGGCTTCATCCGTGATTCCTTCCGTCAGGGAAAAAGCGACATGGATGTCCGTGCCCGCATACTTAGCGGAATTGCTCACGATGTTGTCGATCGCCTGCTCGAGACGTATGGTATCCGCGTAGATCAGGCACTCCGGTATCTCATTTTCAAGAATGACGTTTCCGTAATCCTTCATATCACGGAAGAAGTCTTCGATCACCGTTGAGGACACCTCACTCACATCAAATGTAAGTTCATCAAGATCGGTCATGGTGGCATGAAACACATCCTCCATCAGATGACTGATGGTTTCTGCCTTATCCCTGATCACCCTGAGTTTGTCAAGCTGCTTTTGCGTCTTTATAATTTCGTCGCCGTCCTTCCCTGCTCTCTGCAAAAAAAGCAGGTCCTTGCTTGCCGCAAGTTCCATCACCTCGCAGGTTGCGCGAATCACCGCAACCGGGGTCTTGATATCGTGGGAAAGACCCGCCACGAGTTCCTTCTTGGTCCGGTCGGCCTGAAGTTCCTTCTCCTTCGATGCGACAAGTTCCTCCCGCATCAGATCAAGGCCCTCCGCTAAACTCCCGAAGGCGTTTTGCTTCTGCATCGGCAGCGGAATGTCAAGGTTGCCCTTCGCGATCTCCGCAGCAAATCCCGACAGTTCCTGTTCCGGCCGAAGCAGGTGCACATAGATAAGCGCAAAGATGACAAGTCCGAAAACAAAGACCAGATTCCAGAAGATAAAAAAGATCTTCTTCAGACTGCCGAGATACGCTTTTGCCCGGTCTTCCTCCTCCGACCAGGTGATCTTTCCGATATAATCACCCTCCGGTGCAAAATCAAGCACAAAATCGCCCGCCGCATAATGCTCGGCAAGCTCCGGATTGGAAAGCTCCATGGCAAAGACGATCCTGCATCCATACGTAAACTCGATCTCTTCAAGCGGTGTGCCGGATGCATACGCCGCCTCCGCGGAAATCTTCATGTCATTGTAGTAAGCCATATCCCTTCGCTTTCGATGCGTCTTTCCCGTCATAAAAAGGAAAACGATCAGCAGCGTCAGGGAAGCGACAACAAAGCCCGTAAGAAGCGTCCAGAATTTTTTCATACAAGTCCTTTCGTTTCCAGGATGTAACCGGTCCCCCAAACTGTTTTGATAAGCTTCGGATTGTTGGGGTCGTCCTCCAGTTTTTCTCTGAGTTTCCGTATATGAACATTCAGTGTACCGTCACTGTAAAATGAATCCTTCCACACCTCATCAAACAGTGTGTCCTTTTTAACGATGGTGTCCTTATGCTCATAAAGGCACGCAAGCAGCGCATACTCTCTCGCCTTTAGGGTGATCTTCTTTCCGAAAAGTTCCACGGACATCGTATCGGGATCGAGCACGATACCGGCGTCCGACGCCACGTGCACGGCCGGTGTCTGCGCCGCGGTATTCCTCTGTGTGATCCTTTTCAGATTGACCTTCACTTTCGCCAAAAGCACTGACAGGCTGTAAGGCTTTTTCACGTAATCGTCGCCGCCCACGGAAAGTGCCATCAATACGTCATCGTCACTTTGCCTTGCGCTGATAAACAGGATCGGAAGGTCATACTCCTCCCGCAGCTTCTTGCACACGGAAAAACCGGATCCGTCCCCTAAATTGATATCAAGCAGGATAAGATCCGCCGTATGCTCCTCGAAAAACGAAAGACATGCCTCACCGCTTTCCACGCAGTAAGCGCTCACATCCATCATCTCAAAATATTCGGCTGTCATGCGGCCGAGCTCGGCCTCGTCATCTACGATCAGGCAGTTGTAATGCATGGTTCTTCTCCTTTTCTACTCATTATAGCACAAAAACCGTTTCGTCACATTTTCCTTTTTACATGTATATCCCGTATTTTGATACATCTATTTTTTGTACAAGAAGGCGTGAAAATGTTTTAAAATAATGCACGGAGGGGAGAACGATGTCGAAGAACCGCATTCGAGAGCTGAGAAAATCACACAACATGACCCAGAAGGAACTCGGTAATATCCTTCACCATGATCAGCAGTATGTCAGCTCCATGGAGCTTAATCAGATCACCATTCCTTCCGAATGTCTCACAACCATTTCAGATCATTTCAAAGTCAGCACCGACTATATTCTCTGTCGGTCCGACGAAAAAATCACCACCGAAGAAGCACGTGAATTAAGCAGTCATCTCGGGGAATACACCGAAATGCTCCTCAAGTACGAGGCGCTTTCTCCGGAAAGCAGCCGGTACGTCAGCGGGCTCATCGATCTTTTGTACAACCGGGAGCATCAGAAAGAGGAAAAATCATGAGAATCGCCATCTGTGACAGTGATTACAGAACTACGGCAACATTGGAAAACCTTTTGTACTTAAACGCCGCCCATGAGGGCCTTCGCATCGAAACCGAAGCATATACCAGGGGCGAATACCTGTTAAACGATATGCTTTCCGGCATATCCTACGATCTTCTCTTTTCGGAACTCATGCTTCCCGACGGAAGCGGACTTTCTCTGGCCAAAAACATACGATCCTTTGACAAAAAGATTCTGATCGTCTTTCACTCTTCGTTTCACAACGCCCTTGAGGATCTCTTTCACGTACGCACCTTCCGTTTTCTCGGAAAGCCCTTGGACGCGCTTCTCGTCCGCGAATGCTTTCTTGCCGCCTCCGAAGAATGCAAGGATACCTCCGACGGTCTTGTGTTTACCGAGGGACACGGTCAAAAAAAGCTACCCTATCACGAGGTAGCTTTCTTCGAAAGCGACAGGCGAAAGATCGTCATTCACTGTCGCGACGGTTCCTTAAACAGTTTCTACGGAAAGCTGAACGCGCTCGAACAAAGCCTTCGCAACACAAATTACGATTTTCTCCGCATCCATCAGTCTTACTTAGTCAACACTTCCACCATTGAATCTCTTTCCGCAGATGTCATTGCCCTTGCCGGCAACATCTACCTTCCGGTAAGTGCCGCCCATCGCGCCGAGGTCAAAACCCGACTTGCGCGTCTTACTCCTCCGTGATCATCTCTACCGGAACAAGTTTTCGAACCTTAAGTCCCGAAAGTGCAGCCGTAACCAGAGCTACGAGGACCACGCCGAGAACCACAGCCAATTTCCAGAAGAATGAAATATCAAAGGGCATCTGCTTTAATCCGAACATAGAGAATACCAGGATGCAGATCTTTTTTCCGATCCACGAAGCACTGATCACCGCAACGACGCATCCTGTAAGGATGGCAGGCAGATTGGAAAGCATGATCTGTATGATCAGATCCTTGCTTGTCATGCCGAGTCCCTTGGAAATTCCCATATGCTTCCACTCCCGCGTCACCTTGGCCCGGATCACCAGCGACTCCACAAAGATCACGATGAAAGCGGTAACGACGGCGATCAAAGCGCAAAGCGCGGACATGGACGTGGTAAGGGTTTCCATCGTCCCCTCTACATTTTTCTTCACATCAACAACTTCCAAAGTTTTTCCGTTCTCTTCGCCGTAAGACATGAGTTCCTTTTCTATCGTCTTATAAGTAACTCCCTCTTCCCCGACGATCCTGTATTTAAGATGCAAGTTCCCCGGTACAAGTTTCCTAAGGCCGTCAAGCGTCATATACGCCGTTCTTCCCATACGTTCCATGCGCTGGTTGAATCCGACGATCAGATAATCCGCCGTCTTCCCCGCAAAGCTTACG
>CAMOHF010000066.1 GCA_946614685.1 uncultured Clostridia bacterium
GACGGACGTACCGGTGAAAACTTTGATTCAATGGTAACCATCGGCTTCATGCATTACCTCAAGCTCCATCACCTTGTTGACGATAAGATCCATGCTCGTTCCACAGGTAAATACTCCATGGTTACACAGCAGCCTCTCGGTGGTAAAGCACAGTTCGGCGGCCAGCGTTTCGGAGAGATGGAAGTTTGGGCGCTTGAGGCATACGGCGCGGCACACGTGCTGCAGGAGATCCTTACAGTCAAGTCCGATGATATCCAGGGACGTGACAAGACCTGCGAAGCCATCATGAAAGGACAGAATATCGCGGAGCCCGGCATTCCCGAGTCGTTCAAGGTGCTTATCAAGGAACTGCAGTCGCTTGCGCTTGACGTTACCGTTCTTGACGAATACGGCAACGAAGTAGTGATGAACGAGCCTCCGACATACGAGGCAAACGGTGAATACACCGACATCGACGATCAGGGCGGCAGCTACAGCTACGAGGACGGCTTCCAGAACAGCGGTTTCATTGAGACCGACGAAAACGGCGAGTATATCGACAGGGGCGACTTTGACGATGACAACGGTTTCGGCAATTTCGACATGGACGATCTCGATCCCAACGACAACGATCTTCAGTGATAACCCGTAGACGTGAACCCAAGGAGGTTTTGTAAAAAATGTCAGTGAATTATTCCGATGATAATACAAGGTCATTAAGCTATGATGCATTGAAGATAGGACTCGCTTCACCCGAGAAGATCAGGGCATGGTCTTCGGGTGAGGTGGAAGAGCCCGAGACCATCAATTATCGTACGCTGAAGCCTGAAAAGAAGGGTCTCTTCTCCGAGGCCATCTTCGGACCCCAGAAGGACTATGAGTGCGCCTGCGGAAGATATAAGAAAAACGGCGTAAAGTCCGAAAGGAACAATCCCAAGAGATGCGAAAACTGCGGAGTTGAGCTTACAAAGTCATCCGTAAGAAGAGAGAGGATGGGACACATCGAGCTTGCCGCTCCCGTTTCCCACATCTGGTATTTCAAGGGCATTCCCAGCCGCATGGGACTTATCCTTGACATCAGCCCGAAGAACCTTGAGCGCGTGCTCTATTTCGCTTCCTATATCGTTCTTGACAAGGGAGAGACCGACCTTCAGTACAAGCAGATCCTTTCCGAGACAGAGTACAACGATGCCTGCACAAAGTACGGCAGCAAGTCGTTCAGAGTAGGCATGGGCGCAGAGGCCATCAAAGAGCTCCTGCAGGCCATCGACCTTGAAAAGGAAGCCGAGGATATGAAGGTTGCTCTCGAGACGGCCACAGGCCAGAAGAGAGTAAAGCTCGTAAAGCATCTCGGCGTTGTGGAGGATTTCAGAAAGTCAGGAAACCGTCCTGAGTGGATGATCCTTGACGTGCTCCCGATCATGCCCCCCGATCTTCGCCCCATGGTACAGCTCGACGGCGGCAGATTTGCAACATCCGATATGAACGATCTTTATCGTCGTATCATCAACAGAAATATACGTCTTAAAAAGCTTATAGAGAACAGGGCTCCCGAGCTCGTTATCAGAAACGAAAAGAGAATGCTCCAGGAAGCTGTCGACGCTCTTATCGACAACGGCAGAAGAGGAAGACCGGTAACAGGTCCCGGAAACCGTCCGTTAAAGAGCCTTTCCGACATGCTCAAAGGTAAGCAGGGACGTTTCCGTCAGAACCTTCTCGGTAAGCGCGTTGACTATTCCGGCCGTTCCGTTATCGTAGTAGGTCCCGAACTCAAGATCTATCAGTGCGGTCTTCCCAAGGAGATGGCACTTGAGCTCTTCAAGCCTTTCGTTGTAAAGGAACTGCTCCAGCAGGGCCATGCACACAATCCGAAGGCAGCAAAAAAGATGGTCGATCGTGCAAATCCCGAGGTTTGGGATATCCTCGACGACGTTATCAAAGAGCATCCTGTTATGCTGAACCGTGCACCAACACTGCACAGACTTGGTATCCAGGCATTTGAGCCCATCCTTGTCGAAGGTAAGGCAATTAAGCTCCATCCCCTCGTATGTACCGCGTTCAACGCAGACTTCGATGGTGACCAGATGGCTGTGCACCTTCCTCTTTCAGTTGAGGCTCAGGCAGAGGCAAGATTCCTCATGCTCTCTCCCAACAACCTCTTAAAGCCTTCAGACGGTGGTCCCGTTGCCGTTCCTTCACAGGATATGGTACTCGGTATCTACTATTTGACTCTCAGAAAGTCCGGCGAACCCGGCGAGGGCAAGGCATTCAAGAGCATGAACGAGGCCCTTCTCGCATATGAGAACAAGGTCATCACACTCCATTCTCTCATCAAGGTGAGACGTACCATGACACTACCTGATGGCACCGAGATCTCAAGGACCATCGAGACAACGCTCGGTACACTCATCTTCAACGAGATCATCCCGCAGGACCTTGGTCTTTGCAAGCGTGATCCCAACAAGCCCGAGGACCAGCTCCTTCTCGAGATCGACTACCTCGTAGGCAAAAAGCAGTTAAAGAAGATCCTTGAAAAGTGCATCAATGTTCACGGTTCCACAAAGACCGCGGAAACACTTGACCTTGTAAAGGCTCTCGGTTATAAATACTCAACCCGTGCGGCAATGACCGTTTCCATCGCGGACATGACAGTTCCTGCGACCAAGCAGCAGATCCTTGCGGAAGCGCAGGCAACCGTTGACAAGATCACCGCTCTCCACAAGAGAGGTCTTACCACCGAGGAAGAGAGATACAAGTCCGTTATCCAGACCTGGGAAGCTGCCGATAAGCACCTTGCAAAGGACCTTATGGCAGGTCTCGACAGATACAACAACATCTTCATGATGGCAGACTCCGGTGCCCGTGGTAGTGAGCAGCAGATCAAGCAGCTCGCCGGCATGCGTGGTAACATGAGTGATACATCGGGACGTACCATCGAACTTCCCATCAAGTCAAACTTCCGTGAAGGTCTTGACGTACTCGAGTACTTCATCTCCGCACACGGCGCACGTAAGGGACTTTCCGATACGGCTCTCCGTACCGCAGACAGTGGTTACCTTACCCGTCGTCTTGTCGACGTTTCACAGGATGTCATCATCCGTGAGAACGAGTGCATGCGTGAAGGTGACGAGATCCCCGGAACATGGGTAAAGGCATTCATGAGCGGAAACGAAGTCATCGAGACTCTCCGCGACAGAATAGTAGGCAGATATTCATGCGAGACCATCCTTGACGACAACGGCGAAGTCATCGTTAAGGCAAACCACATGATCACACCCAAGCGCGCAGATGCGATCCTTGCCACAAAGGCTATCATCGATGCCGGCGCAGACGCAAAGGTAAAGATCAGAACAGTGCTCACATGCCGTTCACGTATCGGCGTGTGCGCAAAGTGCTACGGCGCGAACATGGCTTCGGGCGAGCCTGTACAGGTAGGTGAGGCTGTAGGTATCATCGCAGCGCAGTCCATCGGTGAGCCCGGTACACAGCTTACAATGAGAAACTTCCATACCGGTGGTGTTGCCGGCGGTACCGATATCACACAGGGTCTTCCCCGTGTCGAGGAACTTTTCGAAACACGTAAGCCCAAGGGACTTGCGATCATCGCTGAATTCGGCGGTGTTGTTGAGATCAGGGATACAAAGAAGAAGCGTGAAGTGGTCGTCACCGACAAGGAGACCGGCGAATCCAAGGCATATCTCATCCCTTACGGCTCCAGGATCAAGGTCCGCGACGAGCAGGTGCTTGAAGCGGGCGACGAGATCACGGAAGGTTCCGTATATCCTCACGACATCTTAAAGATCAAGGGTGTAGAGGCCGTACAGAACTACATGCTCCGTGAAGTTCAGAGAGTTTACCGTTTACAGGGTGTTGATATCGCGGATAAGCACATTGAGATCATCGTTCGTCAGACAATGAAGAAGGTGCGCATCGACGAGGAGGGTGATTCCACATTCCTTCCCGGCACAAACGTTGACAGGTTTGATTTCGAAGACATGAACGCAAAGCTCATCGCAGAGGGCAAGCGTCCCGCAGAGGGCAAGCAGATCATGCTCGGTATCACAAAGGCAGCTCTTGCGACCAATTCCTTCCTGTCGGCCGCTTCCTTCCAGGAGACCACAAAGGTACTCACCGACGCGTCCATCAAGGGCAAGATCGATCCTCTTATGGGCCTCAAGGAAAACGTTATCCTCGGAAAACTTATCCCTGCAGGTACAGGAATGAAGCAGTACAGAAACATCTCACTCGATTCCGACAACCAGGTGATCCCTACAGAGGATTACGGTTACACAGGATATGACGATGCTTCCTACAGCTTCAACGATACATATGAGGACTTCGGCGACGAAGATTTCTCCGAATCCGAAGAGGGATCCGATACAGAGTATGAAGACGGATACTTCGAGGAGTCCGGTGAAGACGATCAGATGTAATACAAAACAAAACAAACTGCTCCGGCATTGAGACCGGATATCGTCCACCTCCGTATGGTGTTGCATATCAGGGGGTGGACGATTTTTAAAGGAAAACAATGGAAAAACACTATCTTGTGGATTTTGAAAACGTGGGATCCGACGGAATGGCAGGATGCGAAGCCTTAAGCGCATCCGACCACATCCATCTGTTTTTCACGGACAATTCAAAAAAGATAAATCTGGATATCGTTGCGAACCACGGAGGCGCTTCGTTTGACACCTACAAGGTCGACAAGGGCAAGCAGTCGCTCGACATGCATCTTGCGTCATACCTCGGGTTTCTCATGGGCCGTGACCCCGAAAAAGAGAGCAGTTTTGTCGTGATCAGCAAGGATTGCGACTATGACGGCATCATTTCCTACTGGAAGGATTCTGAACGCAATATTCTGCGCTTCCCGACCATCAAGGACTCCA
Organism: uncultured Clostridia bacterium; assembly: GCA_946614685.1. GTDB lineage: Bacteria > Bacillota > Clostridia > Lachnospirales > Lachnospiraceae > Coprococcus_C. Next base: position 4,869 of record CAMOHF010000066.1, read on the forward strand.
TGGAGGAGAAGACGGAAAAAACGGTTGCAAAGGCTGAGGCAAAGGCTGAGGCGAAACCGCAGGTAAAGGCTTCGAGGAAGAAGACGGCAAAGACACAGACAGGAAAGCCTGCAGAAAAGCCTGCCGTAAAGCAAGCCGCAGAAGCGGACAACACACCAAACAAGGCCACGCTTAACAACGAGATCCAGCAGGCTTTGAGCAAGGCCGGATATCCAAACGATGTGATCTCATCAGTTGCAAGCCTTGCGGTAAAACACTTTGGCGAAAAGAACGCAAAGCAGATCACCTACATCGCCATCATCAAGAAATTCGGCCAGAGCAAGGGCCTGGACATATACAACCAGATCAAGAAGAAACTGTGATCTTGTTCAAAAAACGCTTTATTCTTTTGACAATGTATGTTACAATCAGAAAAGATTTCGGATGAGAGAGTTAGCTGTCGCTTCGGCAGTCACGCACTACATCCGGAACACAAAATCCGTTGAAAGGATGGACAGAAAAGATGGCACTTGTTACAACAAAAGACATGTTTAAGAAGGCTTATGACGGCGGATATGCTGTCGGCGCTTTCAACGTAAACAACATGGAGATCGTTCAGGGTATCACCGAGGCCGCAGGAGAGCTCAAGAGCCCCGTTATCCTTCAGGTTTCCAAGGGCGCGCGCGCATACGCAAACCACACATATCTTGTTAAACTTGTGGAAGCAGCTGTTATCGAGAATCCCGAGATCCCGATCGCTCTTCACCTTGACCATGGTGATTCCTTCGAACTCTGCAAGAGCTGCATTGACGGAGGCTTCACTTCCGTAATGATCGATGCATCTTCAAAGCCTTTTGAAGAGAACATCGCTCTTACAAAGAAAGTAGTTGAATATGCTCATGAGCATGGCGTAGTAGTAGAGGCTGAGCTTGGCACTCTTGCCGGCATCGAGGACGAAGTTGTCGTAGAAGCAGGCCATGAGAGCTACACCCGCCCTGAAGAGGTTGAGGAATTCGTTACACGCACAGGCTGCGATTCACTTGCTATCGCTATCGGTACTTCCCACGGCGCATACAAGTTCACACCCGCACAGTGTACCAGAAACGCTGACGGCATCCTTGTTCCCCCGCCGCTCCGCTTTGACGTTCTTCGTGAGTGCGCTAAGCGCCTTCCCGGCTTCCCTATCGTGCTTCACGGCTCATCCTCAGTTCCTCAGGAATTCGTAAAGATGGTAAACCAGTATGGGGGTCAGATGCCTGATGCCGTTGGTATCCCTGAAGAGCAGCTCCGTGAGGCTGCAAAGCTTGCTGTCTGCAAGATCAACATCGACTCCGATATCCGTCTTGCAATGACAGGTAACATCCGTAAGTATTTCGCTGAGCATCCGGATCATTTCGATCCTCGC
>CAMOHF010000067.1 GCA_946614685.1 uncultured Clostridia bacterium
CCATCATCATGATCACGACCACGGTCACGATCATGACCACGACCACCATCACAGCCATCGGGGACTTGCGGAAATACGATCCATCATATCGGCAAGCAGCCTTTCGGACCGTGCCAAGGCCTTGGCGGTACGCATCTTTGATATTCTGGCAGAGGCAGAGTCTCATGCGCATGGCGTACCCAAGGAAGAGGTTCATTTTCATGAAGTGGGTGCGGTGGATTCCATTGTGGACATCCTGTCGGCAGCCTACTGTATCGACAATCTTGATATTGAGAAAGTATATATACCTGCGCTCTCCGAGGGAGAGGGAACGGTGAGAAGCCAGCACGGCATATTGCAGATTCCTGTGCCTGCAGTGCTTGACATCGTGAGCGCCCACAAGATCCCTCTGGAGCGGATGCATGCGTATGGCGAATTTGTGACGCCCACGGGCGCAGCCATCGCTGCGGCACTCCGGACGAAGGAGGAACTTCCGAAGCGGTTCGTCATAGAAAAGACGGGACGCGGCGCGGGAAAGCGTACCTACGAACGACCGAGCATACTGACGGCCATGCTGATCACACCCGCCGAAACAAAGGACGAGACGGACGGCAGGATCGCAGTACTTGAAACCAATGTGGATGACTGTACGGGTGAAGCCTTGGGGTTCCTGATGGAGGAGCTATTCACATACGGTGCGAGGGATGTGCATTATATCCCCTGCTTTATGAAGAAAAACCGTCCGGGCTATCTGGTGCGCGTGATCTGCGATGAAGACCGGATTTCCCGGATGGAGGAGCTGATCTTTCGGCATACCACAACCATCGGTATCCGCAGATGTTTGATGGACAGAACGACTTTGGACCGTGACGCAGGTGTAATGATGACAGCGTACGGAGAGGTGGTGACCAAGGAGGTTACCGTAGACGGCAGAAAACGTGCTTATAAAGAGTACGAGAGCGTGGCGGATCTTGCCAGAATCGGGGATGCCGGATTCTGGGAAGTGTCACAGGCAGCGAAGGAGACGAAATAAAATGGCAGTATTAAAAGGGCTCGCTCCCGAAAGCGTATTTGCGTATTTTGAAGAAATCTGCAGTATTCCGCACGGATCGGGACATACGAAGCAGATCAGCGATTATCTGTGCAACTTTGCAAAAGAAAGAAAACTTGAATACATACAGGATCAGCTCGGCAACGTGCTGATCAAAAAGCCTGGGACAGAGGGATACGAGGAAGCGCCCGTTGTCATTTTGCAGGGACATATGGATATGGTCCTCGATCAGACGGAGGACAGCGCGATCGATATGGAGAACGAGGGTCTTTTGCTTAAGGTGAAAGACGATATTATCACGGCAGAGGGAACAACGCTCGGCGGGGATGACGGTATTGCGGTTGCATACATGCTTGCGCTGCTTGACGCAAAAGATATTCCGCATCCGCCCGTTGAGGCTGTGTTTACCGTGGATGAGGAGATCGGCATGCTCGGTGCTGCCTCCTTTGATATGTCAAAGCTTGACGGAAAGATCATGCTTAACATCGATTCCGAGGATGAGGGAGTTTTGCTGTGCTCCTGTGCGGGCGGCGTCACGGTCAGTGCAACGCTTCCCGTGGAACGCGAAAGAGACGAGGGGTATTTTGCGAAGATTTCCTTAGAGGGACTCTGCGGAGGACATTCCGGCGTTGAGATCCATAAGGGAAGGGCGTCCGCAAATCATTTGCTCGGCAGGGTGCTCTCGGAACTTGAGGAGACGGTATCCTATCGTCTGATCACACTGCACGGCGGTTCCAAGGATAATGTCATACCGAATTTTGCCGAGGCGGAGTTATTGCTCGATGAGGCCGGAGATGTGAAGGAACTGATCCAACAGGCGGCTTTGATCAATGAGACGCTTCGCCATGAGTACGAGGCCACGGATCCGGATATGAAACTTGCCGTATCCATCGCCGACAGAACGAAGAAGGCCAATGCCATGACTTACCAGTCTTCTTCGGCTGTGACTGCGGCACTGTACGGATTTCCAAGCGGGGTGATCCGTATGAGCCATGAGATTCCGGGTCTGGTTCAGACATCATTAAATCTCGGAATTCTGGATTCGGATGTGAAGGAGGTCAGCTTTTCCTTCTCGGTTCGAAGCAGTGTGGCTTCCGAAAAGAACGCACTGGTTGGAAGAATACGCAGCCTGATCTGGCAGCTCGGAGGAGACCTCTCCGTGTCCGGGGATTATCCGGCATGGGAGTATAAAAAAGAGTCGAAACTGCGCGACTTGATGAGCCGGGTATTTGAAGCACAGTACGGATACGCACCGAAGGTGGAAGCAATCCATGCGGGTGTTGAATGCGGTTTTTTCGCAGGCGGTATAGAAGGACTGGATGCGATATCCTTCGGGCCCGATATGCGGGATATTCATACAGCGAAGGAGTCCATGGATGTAAAGAGCGTGGCGAGGACCTGGGATTTCCTTCTCGCGACTTTAAAGGAGATCGGTCATGATTGGTAACAGGAGAGGCAAGAGAAAGGATGAGCATCAGCCGGATTATTGTCTGTATGACCTGGAGACAACGGGTACTTCCTACCGCCAGGATAAGATCATAGAGATATCGGCGGTGAAGGTGAGAAACGGAGAGGTGGTGGAGGAGTTTTCCACACTGGTGGATCCGAAGTGTCCGATCTCGCCCTTTGCTACGGCCATCAACGGCATCACGGATGAGATGGTGGCGGGCAAGCCGACCATTGCCGAGGCGCTCCCGGACTTCCTTGCTTTTATCGGTGAGGATGTGCTGGTGGGACACAATGTGGCGGCCTTCGATATGAACTTTATTTACAGAGAGTGCGAGGCGCTTTACAAGGGCGTTCCGGATAATGATTTTATCGACACTCTGTACTACGCCAGAAGAAAACTGCCGGAGCTTGCGCATCACAAACTGACGGATCTCGCAACCCACTACGGGATCTCGACGGAGGGCGCACACCGTGCCCTGGCGGACTGCCGCATGAACCAGAAGGTCTTTGAACTTCTGTCCGGCGAGCCGGACGGCAAACCGAAACGACCGCCCGCGAAGGATGTGAGAAAGTGTCCCAAGTGCGGCAGAAATATGAAAAAACGAAACGGAAAGTTCGGCGAGTTCTACGGCTGCAGCGGCTTTCCCATGTGCAATTATACGGAAAACATCTGAGGATAAAATCATGCGACTTACCACGCTTTGTTATCTGATCCGTGACGGCAGATATCTGATGCTATATCGCAACAAAAAAGAAAACGATCAGTCCGAGGGCAAGTATCTTGGCGTCGGCGGCAAGATGAAAGAGGGAGAGAGCCCGGACGAGTGCGCAAGACGCGAGATCCTTGAGGAGACCGGGTTTACGGTGGAGGATCTTACGCTTCGAGGGGTCGTTACATTTCTTTCCGACTGTTATGAGGATGAGATCATGTTCCTTTATTCCGCGGAGCAGTTTACCGGAGAACTGAGGGAATGTGACGAAGGCGAGCTTTCCTGGGTCGATGCGGACAAGGTGCTCTCGCTTCCGGCGTGGGAGGGAGACAAATACTTCTTAAAACCTCTGCTTGAGGGCAGGGAGGGGATCGAGGTCAAGCTTTCCTACAGGGGAGACCGGCTGATCGAGGCCAGTGTCGGCGGTGAGATGGTTCTTGCCGTCTTCGAGTAAATGGAGTATAATTTACCTTTAGACTGTTGCTTTAAAGCACGAAAGAGAAATACGGAGTACTACCATGAAAATTGCAATATTAGGGCCGGAAGGCACCTTCTGTGACAAGGCATACGAAGAATACAAAAACAGCCAGAGCGGTATTGACTTAAAGCCGGAGTTCTATCCTTCGGTGGATGAGGTGTTTGCCGCGGTGGAAGAAGGTTGCGACTTAGGTATCGTTCCCGTGGAGAATACTCTGGACGGTTATGTACAAAGAACATTGGATCTTCTGCATGAACAGGATGTGCATGTCATTGCGGAAAACCGCGTGCCGGTACATTTTTCTCTGGTGGGCAATGTCTCGGAATTATCGGAGATCAAGAAACTGTATGTCCAGTTTAAGACCAACGGACAGTGCAGACGTTTTATCAGAGAACTCTCTCCGGAGAAGATCATAACCACGGAGAGTAATATGGAATCCTTTTATGCCATCGGTGATGAGCCGGGCGCGGCGGCCATCGTGCCGCATCACATCTTATCCAAGGCGGGCGACCGTTTTATCGTGGAGGATGTGACGGATGCTACCAGTAACTTCACACGCTTCTGCGTGTTTGAGAAGGGTGTGATCCCCTCTGATTTCCTGACGGCGGAGGCGATGGTTCCCTTTATGAGGGAGTCTGCCGGTGCGCCTTCGGAAGGGCTTGTCGGTATGTCTGCCTTTATCATGCCGGCGGTGGATCGACCGGGTATTCTCTATATGATCCTCAGAAATTTCTACGAGAATCAGATCAACCTGGTATCCATTATGTCAAGGCCGACCAAGCAGAGCCTCGGCACATACAATTTCTACATCGAACTGCAGGCGCCGACGAACAGATTAGACAAGATGCTCGATACATTGAATCAGATTCACGTATACAACGATATCAAGGTGATCGGTGTATACGGAGATCAGGAGTAGTAAGGTATGGCAGCAAAAAACGATGCGGTAGCTTTCGGCTACATGAACAAAGATGATATCATTACCGCACTGAAGGAGCGCGGGCTTAGGCTCACAGACCAGCGCAGGCTGATCATCGACATTATCACCGGTGAGGATTATTCCTGCTGCAAAGAAGTATACTTCCTCGCGCACAAGAGGGACAACAGCATCGGGATCGCAACCGTGTACCGCATGATCAACGTCCTTGAGGAGATCGGTGCCATAAGCAGAAAGAACATTCAGATGGCGCCGTGTACGGGACGTTGCTGCGATATGAAGGAAGGCTGCACCGTGGTGACAAACGAGAGCGTGCAGATCAACCTCTCCGAGGAGGATATGCAGGAAGCGCTGCAGTACATCATGAAGAAAAAAGGCTACGAGAACATTGATCAGATCAAGGCGGTTCTGGTAGACCGGGTATAGGAGACCGAGTTTTGAAGTTTATCTCATGGAATGTAAACGGCCTGCGCGCAGTGATGGGCAAGGGCTTTATGGATTTTTTTGACCGGGTGGATGCGGACTTTGTCTGCCTTCAGGAGATCAAACTGTCGGAGGGACAGCTGCTCTGGGAGAAACCCGGCTACTTTGCGTATTGGAATTATGCGGAGAAGAAAGGCTATTCCGGTACGGCGATCTTCACCAAGCACGAGCCGGAGAACGTCTTTTACGGTATCGGGATACCGGAACATGATCACGAGGGAAGGGTGATCACATTGGAATACCCGGATTATTATATGGTCGTGGTCTATACACCCAATTCCCAGAACGAGCTCGCAAGACTCTCCTACCGCATGGAGTGGGAGGATGCTTTTCGCGGGTATCTGGTGGGACTTTCAAAGAAGAAGTCTGTCATCGTCTGCGGCGACATGAATGTGGCGCACAAGGAGATTGACTTAAAGAATCCCAAGAGCAACAAGCGAAACGCCGGTTTTACCGACGAGGAGCGCGGCAAGATGACCGAGCTGCTTGAGAGCGGATTTATCGATACCTTTCGATACTTCTATCCCGACAGGACGGAGATTTACTCCTGGTGGTCCTATCGCTTCCGTGCGAGGGAAAAGAATGCGGGATGGCGGATCGACTACTTCCTGGTATCCGAGGACCTTAAGGAAAAACTTGTTTCGGCTGATATTCTGACTGATGTTATGGGCTCCGATCACTGCCCTGTTGAACTTGTTTTAAACGTATGACGAGGAGGAACTGTGTATGATCTATACCGTTACATTCAATCCGTCACTTGACTATGTGGTGGATGTTGAAAGCCTGACCATGGGTGAGGTGAACCGTACAAAGTACACTACGATCTACCCCGGCGGAAAGGGAATCAATGTTTCCATCGTGCTTGAACATCTCGGGATCGACACGAGAGCGCTCGGCTTTACGGCAGGGTTTACGGGAGAGGCGCTATCCACCCTGCTTGCCGAGAAAGGCATCAACACGGATTTCGTCACACTTGATTCAGGTATGACCCGAATCAATATCAAGCTTCGGACGGGCCGAGTGATCGCGGACGCGACAAGCACGGTTTCCGGAGAGACAGAGATCAACGCACAGGGACCGACGGTGGATGCACTGTCCATCGGGGAGCTCTGCGAGAAACTGAACTACCTG